>NZ_JASCPK010000106.1:0-20953 GCF_029959385.1 Pseudomonas sp. PS01303 | reverse complement strand
GAGCTGCCGCAGGCTGCGATCTTTTGATTTTGTTTTGCAATAGCAAGATCAAAAGATCGCAGCCTGCGGCAGCTCCTACAGGGTATGTGTGCGGCTGATCGGCTAGAAAAACCAGGCGATAACGCCAGTTTCAACTTCACCCTTGTAGACCGTCCTGCCCACCCCCATATTGGGGCGACTGACGCGTGAAGGAATCCAAATTGAGCGAACTTCTCAACCGCCGCCTGGCTCTGCTCGGCGAGCGCGCTAACCTCTCTCTGCTCGAGCAGTGCCTGCACGGTATCGAACGTGAATGCCTGCGCGTGACCAGCGAAGGTCGCCTGGCGCAAACGCCGCACCCCGAAGCCTTGGGTTCCGCGCTGACCAACGAACAAATCACCACCGACTACTCCGAGTCGCTGCTGGAATTCATCACGCCCGCCCTGCCTGACCCGGCTGATACGCTGGCGAGCCTGGACAAGATTCACCGTTTTGCCTACAGCAAACTCGGCAACGAGTACCTGTGGAGTCCATCGATGCCGTGCCCGTTGCCGGCCGAGGAAGACATCCCGATCGCCTATTACGGCACCTCCAACATCGGTCAGCTCAAGTACGTTTACCGCAAGGGCCTGGCCCTGCGCTACGGCAAGACCATGCAGTGCATTGCCGGGATTCACTACAACTTCTCGCTGCCGGAAAAGCTCTGGCCGCTGCTGCGTGAAACCGAAGGGTTTGTCGGCACCGACCGCGATTTCCAGTCGTTTTCCTACATCGCGCTGATCCGTAATTTCCGTCGTTATAGCTGGCTGCTGATGTACCTGTTCGGTGCCTCGCCAGCGCTGGACGCCGGTTTCCTGCGTGGTCGTTCGCATCAGCTCGAACAGCTCGATCCGGACACCTTGTACTTACCGTACGCGACCAGCCTGCGTATGAGCGACCTCGGTTACCAGAGCAACGCCCAGGCCGGTCTGACGCCGTGCTACAACGATCTGGCGAGTTACACCGACAGCCTGCGCAAAGCCGTGGCCACGCCTTACGCGCCTTACGTTGAAGTCGGCACGCACAAGGATGGTGAGTGGGTGCAGCTCAACACCAACATCCTGCAGATCGAAAACGAGTACTACTCCAACATCCGCCCGAAACGCGTGACCTACACCGGCGAGCGGCCGATTCAGGCGCTGGTGGCCCGTGGCATTCAGTACGTCGAAGTGCGCTGCCTGGACATCAACCCGTTCCTGCCGATGGGCATCGACCTCACCGAGTCGCGCTTCCTCGACGCGTTCCTGCTGTTCTGCGCGCTGAACGACAGCCCGCTGCTGACCAACACTTCGTGCGGCAATGCGACGTCGAACTTCCTCAGCGTGGTCAAGGAAGGTCGTCGTCCGGGTCTGGAGTTGCAGCGTGACGGTGAGTCGGTCGAGATGAAGACCTGGGCTGCCGAACTGCTGGAACAAATCGCGCCACTGGCGGCGTTGCTGGATCAGTGCCATGGCGGCGATGCGCACAGCAAGGCGCTGGATACGCAACTGGCCAAGGTCAGTGATCCGTCCCTGACGCCTTCCGCGCAGGTTTTGGCGGCGATGGCTGAGCATAAGGAAAGCTTTGCGCAGTTCTCGTTGCGTCAGAGTCAGGCGCACGCGGAGTTTTTCCGTAGCGAGCCTTTGGCGGCGGATGAACAGGCGAAGTTTGAGGAGCTGGCGCGTACTTCGCTGGCAGCGCAGGCTGAGCTTGAGCAGAACGAGGTGGGGGATTTTGGTGTGTTTGTCGGGTCGTATCAGGCGAGCATCCTCGCCATCAGCAATTAAAAGCCCCTCACCCTAGCCCTCTCCCGGAGGGAGAGGGGACTGACCGCGTTGTTGATGCGAAGTACGCCGACCTGAACTACCGAGCCGAACTCAAGCCTTGAAAAGCACAGAGATCGGCCCCCTTCCCCTCGCCCCCTTTGGGGAGAGGGCTGGGGTGAGGGGGCAAAGATCTAACGTCGAACGCTAGATCCGAGATATCCACAATTTTGATCGTTCCCACGCTCCGCGTGGTAACGCCTCAAGGGACGCTCCGCGTCCAGGTGACGCAGAGCGTCACCGGCTGCATTCCCACGCAGAGCGTGGGAACGATCTGCTCCCTCGCTCTTAGATTTTTCCGCTCATAAGCTCATTCGAAAAAGTTATTTATTTACTGATTCTTAGATCATTTAGTCTCCTTTCACGCCGACGCTCGGTCGCCTGATATGGAGCTCTTCAATGAAACTGAATTTCCCGCTTCGCCTGCTCGCCGTAGCCTCTCTGGCTGCCGCGAGTTTTCTGGCTCAGGCCGCCGACCTCACCGTCGCCTACCAAACCACCGTTGACCCGGCGAAAGTCGCTCAGGCCGACGGCGCTTACGAAAAAGCCACCAAAGCCGACATTGCCTGGCGCAAGTTCGACAACGGCGCCGACATCATCGCCGCCATCGCTTCCGGCGACGTGCAGATTGGCTACCTCGGTTCGAGCCCGCTGACCGCCGCGATCACCCGCAAAGTCCCGGTCGAAACTTTCCTGATTGCCACCCAGATCGGCGCCGCCGAAGCACTGGTCGCGCGCGACGGTTCCGGCATCAAGACTCCGCAGGATCTGATCGGCAAGAAAATCGCCGTACCGTTCGTATCCACCGGTCACTACAGCCTGCTCGCCGCACTGAAGCACTGGAACATCGATCCAGCGAAAGTCACCATCCTCAACCTCGCGCCCCCAGCCATCGTTGCTGCGTGGAAACGCGGCGACATCGACGCCACTTACGTTTGGGATCCGGCGCTGGGCGTAGCCAAAGAAAACGGCAAAGTGCTGATCACCTCCGGCGAGCTGGCCAAGTTCGGCGCGCCGACTTTCGATGCGTGGATCGTGCGCAAAGACTTCGCCGAGAAGCACCCGGAAATCGTCACCGCATTCGCCAAGGTCACCCTCGACGCCTACGCCGACTACCGCAAAGACCCGAAAGCCTGGCTCGCCGATCAATCCAACGTCGACAAACTGGTGAAACTCTCCGGCGCCAAGGCCAGTGATATTCCGCTGCTGCTGCAAGGCAACGTCTACCCGCTCGCGGCTGATCAGGTCGTCACCCTCGGCGCGCCGACCACCAAAGCCATCACCGACACCGCTGCGTTCCTCAAGGAACAAGGCAAGGTCGAAGCCGTTCTGCCGGACTACGCGCCGTACGTCAGCGCCAAATTCATCACCAACTGATCGGGAGTTAACCGCGATGGCCTTGCTACAGCTGGAGCGCATCAGCGCACAGTACCCGGGCAGCCCGACACCGGTGCTGGCGGATATTTCTCTGACCCTGGGGCCTCAGCAATTGCTGGTCGCCCTCGGCCCGTCCGGCAGTGGCAAGACTTCGCTGTTGAACCTGATTGCCGGTTTCGTTGAACCGAGCGCCGGGCGCATCACCCTCGACGGCGTGCCAGTCAAAGGCCCGAGCGCCGAACGTGGCGTGGTGTTTCAGGATGACGCCTTGTTGCCTTGGCAGGACGTGTTGGCCAACGTCGCATTCGGTCTGGAACTGGCCGGCGTCGCCAAGGACAAACGCGAAAAAATCGCCCGTGAAATGCTCGCACTGGTTGATCTTTCCGGTTTCGAAAGCCGCCGCATCTGGCAACTCTCCGGTGGCCAGAAACAACGCGTCGGCCTCGCCCGCGCTCTCGCCGCTGACCCGCGTGTATTGCTGATGGACGAGCCTTTCGGTGCCCTCGACGCGTTCACCCGCGAACAGATGCAGGAACTGTTGCTGCAAGTCTGGCAACGCACCGCCAAGCCGGTTTTCCTGATTACCCATGACATTGAAGAAGCGGTGTTCCTCGCCACTGACCTGATTCTGCTCGCGCCGAATCCGGGGCAGATCGTTGAGCGTCTGCACCTGGATTTCGGTCAGCGTTACGCCGCTGGCGAGTCCGCCCGCGCGATCAAATCCGATCCGCGTTTTATCGAAACCCGCGAACACGTGCTGAGCAAAGTGTTCTCGCAACGCAGCGCCGGGCAACGGCAGGAGCGCGCATGAGCAGTTACGACGTTTCCTCGGCGGCGGTAAAACCGGTCAGCGCATCGGTGGTGATTCCGCTGCGCCGCAGCCTCAGCACGCGCTGGATCAGCCTGTTGACGCTGTTCGCTTTGGTGGCGATCTGGTGGGCAGTGACTGCCACCGGTTTGATCGAACCGCTGTTCCTGCCGCCGCCGTCCGCCGTGCTGCAAAAGGGCTGGTTGCTGGCGACCACCGGTTACATGGATTCGACGTTGTGGCAGCACCTTGGTGCGAGCCTGAGCCGCATCGGTCTGGGCCTTGGTTTCGCGATTTTGACCGCTGTGCCGGTGGGCATTGCGATCGGCGCCAACCGCATCGCCCGTGGCGTGCTCGATCCGCTGATCGAGTTCTACCGCCCGATTCCGCCATTGGCTTATCTGCCGCTGATTGTGATCTGGTGCGGCATCGGCGAGTTGTCGAAAGTGCTGTTGATTTATCTGGCGATTTTCGCGCCGATTGCCATCGCTACCGCCACCGGCGTGCGCACGGTTGACCCGGCGAAATTGCGCGCGGCGCAGTCGTTGGGTGCGACGCGTTTGCAGCTGATTCGCCATGTGATTTTGCCGAGCGCGTTGCCGGACATTCTCACTGGTGTGCGCATTGGTCTGGGGGTTGGTTGGTCGACGTTGGTTGCTGCCGAATTGATCGCTGCCACCAGTGGCCTGGGTTTCATGGTGCAGTCGGCCGCGCAATTCCTGGTCACCGATGTCGTGGTGCTGGGGATTCTGGTCATCGCCCTGATCGCCTTCGCCATGGAAATGGGCCTGCGCGCCCTGCAACGCAAACTGGTGCCGTGGCACGGCCAGGCCCACTGATTTTTGTGTAGGAGCTGAGCTTGCTCGCGAAGGCGGTGTATCTGTCAGCACAAAACCGCCTGACCCGACGCCTTCGCGAGCAAGCTCAGCTCCTACAGACTGACTACCCCGACACATCGGGGCCCAAGAATTAAAGAGAAAGACCATGAGCAGCCTCAACATCACCCCATTAAGCTCGGCCCTCGGCGCACAGATCAGCGGCGTCGACATCAGCCAGCCGCTGTCCTTGGAACACCGCGACGCCATCGAGCAGGCGCTGCTCAAATACCAGGTTTTGTTCTTCCATAACCAGCCAATCGAACCTTCGCAACAAGCGCGTTTCGCTGCCTATTTCGGCGACCTGCACATTCACCCGATCTACCCGAACGTGCCGGAACAACCGGAAGTGCTGATTCTCGACACCGCCGTCACCGACGTGCGCGACAACGCGATCTGGCACACCGACGTGACCTTCCTGCCGACGCCAGCGATGGGCGCGGTACTTAGCGCCAAATTGCTGCCGGAGTTTGGTGGCGACACGTTGTGGGCCAGCGGGATTGCTGCGTATGAAGCGCTGTCAGCGCCGATGAAAAGTTTGCTCGAAGGGCTGACCGCGACTCACGATTTCACTCGTTCGTTTCCGCTGGAGCGTTACGGCAACACGCCTGAAGCGCTGGCGCAGTGGGAAGAGGCACGACGCAAGAATCCACCGCTTTCACACCCGGTGATTCGCACGCATCCGGTCAGTGGGCGGCGCTCGCTGTTCGTCAACGAAGGCTTCACGTCGAAGATCAATGAACTGTCGGAAACCGAGAGCGAGGCGATTCTGAAGTTTTTGTTTGCCCACGCGACGCGGCCGGAATTCACCATTCGCTGGCGCTGGCAACAGGACGATATTGCGTTCTGGGACAACCGCGTGACCCAGCATTACGCGGTAGATGATTACCGCCCGGCGCGGCGGGTGATGCAGCGGGCGACGGTGTTGGGGGATGTGCCGTTTTTTTAGGATCAAAAGATCGCAGCCTGCGGCAGCTCCTACCTTGATCGTTCCCACGCTCTGCGTGGGAATGCCGCCCGGACGCTCTGCGTCCCATCTAAAGCCGAACGCGGAGCGTCCGTGGATGCATTCCCACGCGGAGCGTGGGAACGATCAGCTTCGAGAGGCTCACTCCGCCGTCGAAGGCTTCTCCCACAGATTGATCCCGCCCTCTTGGGCAAACCGGTCAATCTCCGCCAGCTCTTCAGCACTAAAGCTCAAATTTTTCAACGCCCCAACGTTCTCGATAATCTGCTCCGGCCGGCTCGCACCAATCAACGCCGAGGTCACCCGAGGATCGCGCAGCGTCCACGCCAGCGCCAGTTGCGCCAGACTCTGACCACGACGCTTGGCGATCTCGTTCAGTGCGCGCACATGAGCGATGTTGGCCTCGGACAAGTGCGAAGCCTGCAACGAACCACCGCCCGGACGATTGACCCGCGCATCCGCCGGCACGCCGTTGAGGTATTTGTCGGTGAGCAGCCCTTGCGCCAGCGGAGTGAAAGCAATCACGCCCGTGCCGAGTTCGTCGGTGGTGTCGAGCAGATCTTTTTCCACCCAGCGATTGAGCAAGTTGTATGCCGGTTGGTGGATCAACAACGGCACTTTCCACTCTTTGAGCAGCGCAGCGATCTCACGGGTTTTCACGCCGGAATACGACGAGATCCCGATGTACAACGCCTTGCCTTGCTGCACAGCAGTGGCGAGGGCGCTGGCGGTTTCTTCCAGTGGGGTGTCCGGGTCGAAGCGGTGCGAATAGAAGATATCCACATAGTCCAGACCCAGGCGTTGCAGGCTCTGGTCGAGGCTGGCCAGCACGTATTTGCGCGAGCCGCCGCCCTGACCGTAAGGGCCGGGCCACATGTCCCAACCGGCCTTGCTGGAGATGATCAGTTCATCGCGATACTGCTTGAAGTCTTCACGCAGCAGACGACCGAAATTGATCTCGGCGCTGCCGTACGGCGGGCCGTAGTTGTTGGCCAGGTCGAAGTGGTTGATGCCCAGATCGAACGCGGTGCGCAGCAAGGCGCGTTGAGTGTCGATCGGCGTGCTGTCACCGAAGTTGTGCCACAGGCCCAGCGACAGCGCTGGCAGCACCAGACCGCTGCGCCCGACGCGGCGGTAAGGGATGGAGTCATAGCGATTTTCGGCAGCGGTGTAAGTCATCGAATCCTCTCTTGTCTGTCTTTTAGTCATCTGAAACCGAACACCTTTGTGGCGAGGGGATTTATCCCCGTTGGGTGGCGAAGCCGCCCCAAAACCTGAAACTTCGATGAATCAGGTGCGCCGAATGCGCTGGTTTTACGACTGCTCCGCAGCCGAACGGGGATAAATCCCCTCACCACAAAAGCTCTACCAATCATGCGAAACGGTTTACAGGTCGGGCCAGGCCAAGGTTCTGGCGCAATGTCCGGCCCTCGTACTCCGTTCTGAACAACCCACGCCGTTGCAGTTCCGGCACCACGCCGTTGGCGAAGTCTTCGAGCCCGCCCGGCAGGTGCGGCACCAGCACGTTGAAGCCGTCCGCCGCGCCCTGTTCGAACCATTCCTGCAAACGATCTGCAATCTGCTCAGGCGTACCGACCAGGCTGTAATGCCCGCGCCCGCCAGCAATCTTGCGACCCAGTTCGGCAAGGCTCAGGTTCTCCCGCCCCGCCAGCTCAGTGAGCAATTTCTGCCGACTCTGCTGGCCGCTTTCGGTCAATGGCAACGCCGGTAACGGCCCGTCCAGCGGGTACTTCGACAAATCGAAGTTGCCCAGCATACGCCCAAGTAAAGCCACGCCAACCTCAGGTTCGACTAATTGCTGAAACGTTTCACATTTTTCCTGCGCTTCGGCTTCGGTACCGCCGACCACAACAAAAACTCCCGGCATGATTTTCAGCGAATCGGCGCTGCGACCGTACTTGGGCAGACGTCCCTTGAGGTCGGCGTAGAACGCCTGAGCGTTGGCCAGAGACGTCTGCGCGGTGAACACCACTTCAGCCGTCTGCGCCGCCAATTCACGCCCAGTCTCGGAAGAGCCGGCCTGCACGATCACCGGTTGCCCCTGCGGCGAGCGTGCAACATTCAACGGCCCTTTGACCCGAAAGTGCTCGCCGACATGATCCAGCACATGCAACTTCGCAGGGTCGTAATACGCCCCGCTCGCCTTGTCGCGCACAAACGCATCGTCCTCCCAACTGTCCCAAAGCCCGGTGACCACCTGATGGAATTCCCGCGCACGGCTGTAGCGTTCGGCATGGCCGATATGCTCATCACGACCAAAATTCAGCGCCTCGGCAGCATTGTCCGAGGTCACCAGATTCCACCCCGCTCGGCCGCCTGATAAGTGATCAAGCGAGGCGAATTTGCGCGCCACGTGATACGGCTCGTTGTAGCTGGTGGTCGCCGTCGCAATCAGGCCGATGTGCTCGGTCACCGCACTCAGCGCCGAGAGCAACGTCAACGGCTCAAAGTGATCAGAGCGCGCCATGCGACTGGCGATGTCCTGGGTCGGCGCGGCGACGCTGTCAGCGACAAACAATGCATCGAATTTCGCCGCCTCGGCAATCTGCGCCAGCCGCTTGTAATGGGCGAAATCCAGACCTGCATTCGCCGGCACATCAGGATGCCGCCACGCTGCGACGTGGTGCCCGGTGGCCATGAGAAATGCGCCGAGTTTCAACTGTCTGCTCATCTCAGAAATCCTTGCGCAGTTGCACGCCGAAGTAGCGTTCGTCGTCGCGTGGCACGGCGCGGTAGATGTAGTTGCCACCGCTGGCGAGCACCGGTGAGTAAGACTTGTCAGTGAGGTTTTTGCCGAGCAGCGCAACACGCCAGCCATTGCTGTAATCGGCGAGTGCGACGCTGGCGTTCCAGATGCCGTAGGCGCCCTGTTTGGTGTCGACGTTCTGGCTGATGTCGTACTGCACTTCGCTCTGCCAGCTGTAGTCGGTGCCGAGTTCGATATCCAGACCGTTATCCAACGGAATCGTGTAATCGGCGCGAACGTAGCTTTTCCAGTCCGGGCTGAACGGCAGCGGTTTGCCGTTGACGTTGCAGGACGCCGCCGCGCCCGCCGGGCAGGCGAATTCGTCGATGCGTGCGCGGGTGTAAGCGAGTGCGCCGGACAGTTTCAATTGCTGGGTCGCTTGCAGGGCGTAATCGAGCTCGACGCCTTCGGTGCTGACGCTGCCGGCGTTGATCAGACGCGTCACCACTTGCCCGGCGACGGTGTCGAAGAAGTTCGCCTGATAGTTGTCGTACTCGCTGTGAAACACCGCGAGGTTGGTGGTCAGGCGGTTGTTCCAAGACGTGGCTTTGATGCCCGCCTCCCAAGTGTTGGAGGTTTCCGGTTTCAGCGCTTCGGTGTCGCGCGGCTGCATGTTGAAGAACACGTTGTAGGCCGGGCCTTTGTAGCCGCGCGAGTAGGTCAGGTACATGGTGACGGCGTCGCTCAAGTCGTACTGCACTCCGAGGCGACCAGACCAGCCATCTTCATCGACGGAACCTGAGCTGCTGGTCGCCGGTTGGATACCGCTGACGGTGGTGGCCGACGTCGACACGCGGCGGTGATCGTATTCGAGATCATCGTGGGTGTAGCGCAGGCCGGCGATGCCGCGAAAGTCCGAAGTGAAGTTCAGCGTGCTCTCGCCAAACACCGCGTAACTGTCGCTGGTGGTGCTGTAGTTGGCAACGCCACGGTCGGTGCGCGTGGTGGTCGTCAGGGTGCGCTGATAGGTTTCTTCGTCCTTGCCGTGCATGTAGAACAGACCGCCGACGTATTCGAGGAATTCGCCTTTCGGTGAGGCCAGGCGCAGCTCTTGCGAGTATTGATCGAACGCCAGATCACCCTTATCCGCCGTGCCGGGAAACGCTGCGGTCACCGTGCCGAGACGGTCGCCGTCCTGATATTGGGTGTTGTCCCAGCCACGCCACGCGGTGATCGACGTCAGCGTGTAATCGCCCAGTTGCCAGTCGAGCTGGCCGGACAAACCTTTGTTGATGTCCTCGACGTGAGTGCGGGTGTCGGTGTTGATGTCGCGGTTGTGGCTGGAGGCGTACGCCGGGCTCAGCGCATTGGCGAAGGCCGGGGTCAGCGACTTGCTGACGACGCCATTGGGGCCGTCGTCGTGGGACTGCATGTAGTCGGCGATCAGGGTGAAAGTGACGTCGTCATTCGGGGTGAATTCGAGTTTGCCGCGCACGCCACGATGGTTGTAGCCGTTGACCTCCTGACCATTATGTTGGTTGTCGACGTTGCCATCGTAGGTGCCGAACAGCGTGCTGATCGAGCCCTTCAACGTCTCAGGAATCAGGCTGCCGCCGAGGCCGAAACGGGTGCGGCTTTCGTTGCCGCTGTAATACGACTGATCGATGTAGCCGTGGGTCTCGGCGGTGGGTGCCTTGCTGGTGATGTTGAGCACGCCAGCCGAGGCGTTCTTGCCGAACAGCGTGCCTTGCGGGCCACGTAAAACCTCGACGCGCTCAAGATCCAGCAAATCCATGGTCGCCTGTCCCGGACGCGCATACACCACGCCATCGATCACCGTCGCCACGGTTGGCTCAACGCCTGGAGAAGTGGAAATTGTGCCAACGCCGCGCACGAACAACGAGGTGTCTTTGTTCGATGCGCCGGTGCGGAAATTCAGCGACGGTACTTGCTGGACGATGCTTGCCACGCCGTTGCGGTTATCGCGCTCGAGCTGCTCGCCGTCGATCACCGAGACCGCAACCGGCACCTTTTGCAGCGACTCTTCGCGGCGGGTCGCGGTGACGGTGACCGACTTCAGCGTCGGCTCCTGATCGCTGCTGTCAGCAGCGAATGCATTGGGCAACGGCAGCGCCGCCAACCCCGTCAGTAACCAGCCAGCGGCGCGAATCGACTGCGCCAGTTTGTGTGTCGCCCCAGGAATGTTGTGCATGTTCTGCCCGCTCGAAATTGGCCCTGATCCGCTGCCGTTCTGCGACGACAGCGCCTGAATCGGTGTCTTGGGCATTCGCTCGAGCGAGTAGCAGACAACGCGCTTTGTTAGCGCTAACATCGGCAATATTGGCCATCCGCACATAGACCGTCCAATACTGAAAAATTAGTTTTATATGCGATTTGGTTTTTAACAAGGATCGAACCATGAGCGAAGAAAAGCCGCGCAAACGACGTGGCGCCGGACGCGTGACCCTGAATGCCGTGGCGCGCGATGCCGGGGTTTCGGCGATCACCGTGTCGCGCTACTTCAATCAGCCCGAACAGGTGTCGCCTGAACGCCGCGAGCGGATCGCGGCAGTGGTGGCTGATTTGGGTTACGTGCCGAATCTGGTAGCCGGCGGGCTGGCCTCGGCGCGGGGGAAAATTGTCGGCATGGTCATTCCGAACATCTCCGGGCCGATCTTCGCCAATACCATTCAGGGCTTCAGCGATACGCTCAGTCGTCATGGTTATCAACTGTTGCTGGCGTCGAGTTATTTCAGCACCGAACAGGAAGAGAACGCAGTGCGCGCGTTTCTCGGCTGGGCGCCGGCGGCGCTGGTGCTGACCAGTCACTTTCACAGCGCGGGTACGGAAAAAATGATCGCCGAGGCGGATATTCCGGTGATCGAAACCTGGGATTACCAACCGGAGCGGGAGCCGATGCAGATCGGTTTTTCGCATTTCGACGTAGGCGTGACGGCGGCGAATTATCTGCTGGAAAAAGGTTATCGACGCATTGCGTTCGTGCAGAACAGCGCTGCGGGTGACTTCAGCGCCCTGGAACGCCGCGACGGTTACGCGGCGACCTTGCGAGAGGCCGGCGTGGAGCCGTGGGTCTTTGCCCCCGACGCTGATCGTACGCCCTTCGAAGCCGGCAAACAGGCGATGGACGCCCTGATGAACGCCTCACCGCGCCCCGACGCGATCATCTTCGCCAACGACAACCTCGCCGCCGGCGGCCTCCTCGCCGGGCAACGCGCGGGCATTAAAATCCCTGAAGACTGCGCCGTTCTCGGCTTCGGTGATTACCCGTTCGCCGAGATGCTGCTGCCGAGCCTGAGCACGATCAAACCGCCGGCGCTGGAGATCGGTGTGCTGGCGGCGACACGCGTGCTGGAAAGTCTTGGTGTATTGCCGAGCGATGAAGTGCAACGCCTGAATTTGCTGCAGTGCCAAGTCATCGAACGGGAAAGCACCTGATGGATATGGCGGGGGCTGGATTGGCTATGCTCTAAAGGAAACCGAGGTGGCCCCTTCGCGAGCAGGCTCGCTCCCACAGGGATTTCCTGTGTACATAAAATTTATGTCCAGCCGGGATCCATTGTGGGAGCGAGCCTGCTCGCGAAAGCGATCCTTCAGGCAATGCACATCCACCAGGCAGAACCCGCCATGCACACCGCTATCATCATTTTCTTCGGCCTGGTTCTGCTCGCCCTGATGCTCTACATCGGCGAGCGCATCGGTTTCAGTCGCCAGACCATGGCCTACAGCTTCGCCGCTCTGTGGCTAGCGTTGACGGTGATTAATGGCGCGGTGGGTGTGGTGCATGCGAAGCAACCGCTGGGTTCGGAAATAGCGATTGGCAGTGCGGTGTTCGGCTTGCCGATGGCGGCGATGGTGTTGTTCATGGTGCTGAGCGCCGGGTCGTAAAACGTCCCGGCGCCCAGCTGCCAATCAACGCACCAGATGCAAAAACTGCATATGCCGTTCGTACTGATCGAGGATGTCGTTGATGATCTGCTCTTTGGTGTAGCCGACCAGATCGTAGTCCTGACTGCCCTCGCTCAAATGCACTTCGGCGCGGTAGTAGCGGCGATTGTTGAGCTGCTTCGAGCCCATCCCGCCACGCGCGAAGGACGGCGTGAAGTAGCCGCGCATCTGCACCTGATAGATGAACGGATGCGCATCGCCATGGCCGATTTCGAGGCTGACGCTGTCATTCGCCGGATCCGGCTGGGTGACCACGTTCAGGCCTTTCTCGACGAACACCGCCGTCACTTCTTCAATCGCCGGGCGCACCGTGGTGTCCATGAAGCGGTACACCTCGTCGCGTGACGGGAAGTGCACAGCCTGACTCAGACGCTGTCGCCAGCCACCCGTACCACGCCGCGATCCCGAAACCGGTGCCAGCGAATGCAACTGCGCGATCTGCTTCTGCGATTCGAGATAGAACGCCTTGTGCAGGCCCCACATCATCAACAACAGAATCAGCGAGAACGGCAACGAGGTCAGCACCACCGCTGACTTCAGCGCATCGATGCTGCCGGAGAACAGCAGCGCACTGGTGATCAGCGCAGTCATCGCGCCCCAGAACACCCGCAGCCATTTCGGCCCGTCTTCGTCCGGGCTACCGCCCTTGGCCGACAAAGTCGAGAGCACCACGGTGCCGGAATCGGCAGAGGTGACGAAGAACACGAAGCTGATAAACACCGTCACGGCGATGACGGTTTTGCTCCATGGATAGGTTTCCAGCAGCAGGTAAATGCTCATCGACGGGTTGTCGAGGGCCGACATGCCCAGCGCACTCATGCCGTGGTTGAGCACCTGATCGATGGCGCTGTTGCCGAAGATCGACATCCACGCGAGGGTGAAACCGAGCGGAATCAACAGCACGCCGAAAACGAATTCACGGATGGTGCGGCCACGGGAAATCCGTGCGATGAACAGACCCACGAACGGCGACCATGCAATCCACCAGGCCCAGTAAAACACCGTCCAGCCGCCGAGCCAGTCGCTCGGTTTGTCGTAGGCGTAGAGGTCGAAACTCTTCATCGGCAAGGCGCCGAGGTAGTCGCCGATATTCTGGATCAAGGTGTTGAGCAGATGCTGGGTAGGCCCGGCGAACAACACGAACAGCAGCAGTGCACAGGCCAGCAGCATGTTGATGTCGGACATCACCCGCACGCCTTTATCGACGCCGGAGACCGCAACAATGATCGCCGCGCCCATCATCAGCGTGATCAGGCCGACCTGAATCCACTGGGTGTGCGCGATGCCGAACAGGTAGTCGAGACCGGAGTTGAGGTGCAGCACGCCGAAGCCCATGTCGGCACCGAGGCCGAACACCGTGGCGATGATGCCGAAGCCATCGACCGCGTAACCGATCGGGCCGTTGATGCGTTTGCCGATCAGCGGATACAGCGCCGAGCGCAGCGCCAGCGGCAGGTTGTGGCGGTAAGCGAAGTAGGCCAACGCCATGCCGACGAAGGCGAACACGCCCCAGCCATGCAGGCCCCAGTGCAGAAACAGAATCTGCATCGCCTGACGCGCCGCATCCGCGGTGCCGGCCTCGCCTTGCGGCGGCTGGAGCATGTGGGTCAGCGGTTCCGAAACGCAGAAGAAGAACAGCGTGATGCTGATGCCGGCGGCGAACAGCATGCCGGCCCAGGACAGGTAACTGAATTCGGGCTCGTCGTGGTCGGCACCGAGTTTTATCTTGCCGTAGCCGGATAAGGCGGTGACCACCACGAAGACCAGATACAGGGTCATCGCGAGCATGTAGTACCAGCCGACCGTATTGGCCGCCCAGTTTTGCGCTTCCAGCAACCAGGCGCCTGCCTGTTCAGGCATGGCGATGACCACGAGACCAAACAGCAGAATGACCGTCGCGGCGAAATAGAACACCGGCGGATTCATGCGCACCAGACCGCTGGCGGGGGTAGACGATGCACTCATGAAACGTGCACCTCGAGGGGTTTAGACGTGGCTGAAATGATCGGACTCAGCAAAGGCAAGCCTCCTGTTGTGAGCGGGCAGCGAACCACCGGTTTAACTTGAATGAACGTTCAAGTTAAACATGGATGGGGGGGTAAGGACTAATCGTACGGCTAGGCGGTAGTTTTCCTACGCTAGCTCAAGGATGGGTATGACGCGGGTTTGAGGGGATTCGTTCAATAGCCCCTCACCCTAACCCTCTCCCGGAGGGAGAGGGGACTGATTGGGGAATATTTGAGAGATACGCCGACGTGATCCTGCTTTACCGAATCCATAATCGACTCGGTATTTCAGGTCGATGGATAACCCAAAACACCTCGGTCGGCCCCCTCTCCCTCCGGGAGAGGGCTGGGGTGAGGGTCAGCTTTTAAAGCCTTACTTCTGCGTCCCGTCATCATGCTGCAAATTCGCCTGAGTCAGATTGCACCCCGCCGGCACACTGCGCGTCAGCCACACATTGCCGCCAATGGTCGAACCCTTACCGATGGTGATCCGTCCGAGAATCGTCGCCCCGGCGTAAATCACCACATCATCTTCAACAATCGGATGACGCGGATGGCCCTTCTGCAACTGACCGTCTTCATCTGCCGGGAAGCGTTTGGCGCCCAACGTCACCGCCTGATAAATCCGCACGCGCTCGCCAATGATCGCGGTCTCGCCGATCACCACACCCGTGCCATGATCGATAAAGAAGCTACGGCCGATCTGCGCGCCCGGATGGATATCAATCCCGGTCGCCGAATGGGCGATTTCCGCGCTTATCCGCGCCAGCAACGGCAGCCCCGCGCGATACAAATGGTGCGCCAGACGATGGTGAATCACCGCCAGAATCCCCGGGTAGCACAGCAGCACTTCATCAACACTGCGCGCTGCCGGATCACCGTGGTAGGCCGCGAGCACATCGGTATCGAGCAGTGTGCGCAAGCCCGGCAAGGCCAGGGCAAAGTCCTGGATTATCTCAATCGCACGGGCTTCGACTTCGGTGTCATCCGAAGCGCTGTGGCGGGCGACATAACGCAGCTCCAGGCGCGTCTGCGCCAACAAGGCATTCAGGGCGACATCAAGGGTGTGACCGACGTAGAAATCTTCACTCTCTTCGCGCAGATCCACCGGCCCCAGACGCATCGGGAACAACGCGCCGCACAGCGCTTCGAGAATCTCCGCCATCGCCGCCCGCGACGGCAACTCGCGACCACCCTGCTCGCCGGACGCCCGGCCGTTCTGTGCCCGCCACTGATCCCGCGCGCTGCGCAGTTGACTGACGATGGTCTGCAATTGCCAATGGCTGGAACGCTCGCTCACGGTAAAGACTCCTCACGGGCGGCCGGACTGTCTGGCCGCGTCAACGGCGACTACTTTACGGCATGCTCGCGAGGGCGAATTAAGAACCGATAGTGCTGGGCTCAGTTCATTTGGCTATAAGCGATTCGCGGTTGCCCCTGCAAAAACCCGTGCCTATAGTCCTTTCATCTTTCTCCGCCAGTACGGACTCATGATCAAGAATCAGCTGGAACGCTTTAACCGTCTCGACCTGCTCGGCCATCCAACGCCGCTGGAAAAACTCGAACGCCTGTCCGCATGGCTCGGTCGCGAGGTGTACATCAAGCGCGATGACCTGACGCCGCTGGCCATGGGCGGCAACAAACTGCGCAAACTCGAATACCTCGCCGCTGATGCCTTGGCGCAAGGCGCCGACACGCTGATCACCGCCGGCGCGCTGCAATCGAACCACGTCCGCCAGACCGCTGCGCTGGCCGCCAAACTCGGTCTCGGTTGTGTGGCATTGCTGGAAAATCCGCTGGGCACCGACGACAGCAACTACACCGGTAACGGCAACCGACTGCTGCTGGATCTGTTCGACACCAAGGTCGAACTGGTCGACAACCTCGACAACGCGGATGAACAACTCGCCGCCCTCGCAGTGCGTTTGCGCAGCAACGGCAAGAAGCCGTATCTGGTGCCGATTGGCGGTTCGAACGCCCTCGGTGCGCTGGGTTATGTGCGCGCCGGTCTGGAACTGGCCGAGCAAATCAAAGACACCGGCTTGAGTTTCGCCGCCGTGGTGTTGGCCTCGGGCAGCGCCGGCACGCACAGTGGTCTGGCCTTGGCGTTGAGCGAAGTGTTGCCACAGTTGCCGGTGATCGGCGTGACGGTTTCGCGCAGTGAAGAAGATCAGCGGCCGAAGGTGCAAGGGCTGGCTGAGCGTACGGCGGCGCTGCTCGGCGTCGAACTGCCGGCGGATTTCAAGGTCGAGTTGTGGGACGAATACTTCGGCCCGCGCTATGGCGAGCCGAATGCCGGGACGTTGGCGGCGGTGAAGTTGCTGGCGAGTCAGGAGGCGGTGCTGCTGGATCCGGTTTATACCGGCAAGGCGATGGCGGGGTTGCTGGATGGGATTGGTCGTCAGCGCTTTGATGCAGGCCCGATCATTTTCCTGCACACCGGCGGCGCGCCGGCGTTGTTTGCCTATAGGGATTTTCTGTAACGAGATCGTTCCCCACGCTCTGCGTGGGAATGCAGCCTGGGACGCTCCGCGTCCCTTTTAAAGCTGGAACGCGGAGCGTCCCCAGAGGCATTCCCACGCAGAGCGTGGGAACGATCAATATTCAAATAAGATCTAACAAATTAGATATTAAGTATTTTCAAGTCTAACGCAGACATCTTATAGTCTCGCCGTAGGCGAATTTCGCGCAAGACGCATAAGCTGCTTTAGGGCACGATAACGCAGGCGCACGAATCACGAATTCGCCAACTTTCCTTTAGCGTCTTCCATAAGAAAACACAGGGGCTCGTCATGAATTTTTCCGCACTACGTCGCAATCTGCTGGTGGGTTCACTGGGTCTGGCGCTGAGCGCCGGTCTGATCAGCCAAGCCATGGCCGGTGAGCAGCTACAACAGATCAAGGACAAAGGCGTTATCAACGTCGGCCTGGAAGGCACTTACCCTCCGTTCAGCTTCGTCGATGCCGACGGCAAACTGTCCGGTTTCGAAGTCGAGCTCTCGGAAGCGATCGCGCAAAAACTCGGCGTCAAAGCGAAGATCCAGCCGACCAAATGGGACGGCATCCTCGCCGCGCTGGAATCCAAGCGTCTGGACGTTGTGGTCAACCAAGTGACCATCTCCGACGAGCGCAAAAAGAAGTATGACTTCTCCGAGCCGTACACCGTTTCCGGTATTCAGGCGCTGGTGCTGAAGAGCAAGGAGTCTGCACTGAACATCAAGACCGCCGCTGACCTGTCCGGCAAAAAAGTCGGTGTGGGCCTGGGCACCAACTACGAACAATGGGTTCGCGCCAACGTGCCGGGCGCTGACGTGCGCACTTACGATGATGATCCGACCAAGTTCGCCGACCTCAACAACGGTCGCACCGACGCCATCCTGATCGACCGTCTGGCCGCGCTGGAATACGCCAAGAAAGCCCCGAAAACCGTCGCCGCCGGTGAAGCCTTCTCCCGTCAGGAAGCCGGTGTTGCCCTGCGTAAAGGTGAGCCGGAACTGCTGGCTGCCGTGAACAAGGCCATCGACGAACTTCGTGCTGACGGCACGTTGAAGAAGCTGTCCGAGAAGTACTTCAACGCAGACGTCACTAAATAATGGAAGTTGGACTTCAATTCGAAGCGCACTTCCCGCAGTTGAGCCAGCAACTCGCCGAGACATCGGCGCTGTTGCTGGACTCCGCGCCCTTTCTGCTCAAGGGCGCGTACTACACGGTAGTCCTCAGCCTCGGCGGGATGTTCTTCGGCTTGCTGCTGGGCTTCGGCCTGGCGTTGATGCGCCTGTCGCGCTTCAAATCAGTGAGCTGGCTGGCGCGCGTGTATGTGTCGTTCTTTCGCGGGACGCCGTTGCTGGTGCAGTTGTTCGTGATCTATTACGGCTTCCCGCAACTGGGAATCGAACTGGATCCGTTACCCGCAGCGCTGATCGGCTTCTCGCTGAACATGGCCGCGTACGCCTGTGAAATTCTGCGCGCCGCGATCGGTTCGATCGAGCGTGGTCAGTGGGAAGCTGCTGCGAGCATCGGCATGACCCGCGCGCAAACCTTGCGTCGGGCCATCCTGCCGCAAGCAATGCGCACGGCGCTGCCGCCGCTGGGCAACAGCTTCATCTCGCTGGTCAAGGACACGGCACTGGCCGCCACCATTCAGGTGCCGGAGCTGTTCCGTCAGGCGCAACTGATTACCGCCCGGACTTTCGAAGTCTTCACCATGTATCTTGCCGCCGCGCTGATCTACTGGATTCTGGCCACGGTGCTTTCGCACTTCCAGAACAAGTTGGAAGAGCGGGTCAATCGGCACGACCAGGAGTCCTGACGCGATGATTGTCGTGGAAAAACTGACCAAGCAATTCAAGGGTCAGGTCGTGCTCAACGGCATCGACCTCGAGGTCAAGGAAGGTGAAGTCGTTGCGATCATCGGCCCCAGCGGTTCGGGGAAAACGACGTTCCTGCGCTGCCTGAATTTCCTTGAACAACCCACCAGCGGCCGGATCAAGGTCGGCGATATCGAAATCGATACCAGCCGCCCGTTGAACCAGCAGCAGGGTCTGGTGCGCAATTTGCGCCAGCACGTGGGTTTCGTCTTTCAGAACTTCAATCTGTTCCCGCACCGCACCGCGCTAGAAAATGTCATCGAAGGCCCGGTTGTGGTCAAGAAGATGCCACGCGACGCCGCCATTGCCCTGGGCAAAAAGCTGATGGCCAAGGTCGGTCTGGCGGGCAAAGAGGACGCTTATCCGCGTCGTCTGTCTGGTGGTCAGCAACAGCGTGTGGCGATTGCCCGGGCGCTGGCGATGGAGCCGGAAGTGATCCTGTTCGACGAGCCGACTTCAGCCCTCGATCCGGAACTGGTGGGTGAAGTGCTGGCGACCATTCGTGGTCTCGCCGAAGAGAAACGCACCATGGTTATCGTGACTCACGAAATGGGTTTTGCCCGCGACGTGGCCAACCGAGTGGTGTTTTTCGACAAAGGCGTGATCGTCGAACAAGGCGAAGCCAAAGCGTTGTTTGCCAACCCGAAAGAAGAGCGCACCAAACAGTTTCTCAGCAAGTTTCTGAATCACGCCTGAATCTGTTCAATGCGTTAAACGATAACTTCCACGGATGGAAGTTAGGCTTATCCCGCCGAATAAACTTCCTGCAATAACAAACACCCTAAATGCAGTGCACTTATATGTTCTGCAACAGACACATATCAATAGAAAACCCTGCTCAAACCATGATTGGGTTCAAACAGTCTCGCCCTCGAAACCGGCAAAACGCCCGGATAATCGTGGTCTCATTCGCCAATCCTCCTAGGCAGAATGCCTCGCAAGTGTAGGAAGGTTCTGATTAATTCGTAATTCACGGATTAGCTTAACGCCTCTATTGACTCCACTTCCCGCACGCTCTTATCTAGTCGCCAACCGACGTTTATTAGTTCAACCAACCAGCATTCTGACGCAACAGAAGTTCACTGTTGTATTGCCTGGCAATTCACGCCTTTTGTTTTTCAGAAACGGACTTCGCTGCAAGGCTTCAAGGAGAGAAACCGATGACTCGCACTTCGAACACCCCCGAACTGGCGGCGCCGATCCTCGCGTCCGCGCAAAAAACCGGCATCAACCTGTCTGCGGCTGCACACCTGCTGATCGAGGTGACGCCCTACTCCGGCATGGACGCCGGCGATCTGATCGAACTGTTCTGGAATCGCTGCTACGTCGCCTCCCGTGTACTCACCCGCGACGAGGTGGGCGAGGCCGTCAGTCTGCGTGTGCCGGAGAGTTTTATCGTCGACGGTACGGCGAGCATTCATTACCGGCTCATGCAGGTTGGTCAAGGCCCGGCGCTGTCGGCGGCGACGCGGGTGCAGGTCAAACTCGATTGCCCGGGCGGCCAGCCCTCAGCGCTGTCTGGGGACGAAAACCAGCAATTGGCTCCCGTCACCCTGCCCGACACTATTCGCCGTCAGGGCGTGAATCCGAACCAGATCAAACGCGGTGTGCCGCTGACCATCGAGCCTTACGTGAACATGGCCGAAGACGACGAAATCACCTTGCGCTGGGGCGATGTGCGCATGGATCTGCCGGCAGTCACGGCGGCCGATGTCGGGCGGGCGATTCAGGTTTGGGTACCGCCGGCGGTGATTGTCGAAGCGGGCGAGGATTTGCGCCTGGACGTGACGTACTGCGTGATTGATCGGGTGGGCAACAACTCGCGCTGGGCACCGCCACGGACATTGAAGATTGGATGCGCGAATCCTTATCTGAAAGTGCCGCTGAGGCCGGAGCTCAAGGCCGCAGAATCACGCAAGCCTTAGCCCACATCTCCAAGAGAAAGGGGATTCTGTGGTGAGGGGATTCATCCCCGATGGGCTGCGCAGCAGCCCCATTAGAAGCGGGGCCGCTGCGCGCCCCATCGGGGATGCATCCCCTCACCACAAAATCCAATCACC
>NZ_JASCPK010000105.1:0-21210 GCF_029959385.1 Pseudomonas sp. PS01303 | reverse complement strand
ATTTATCCCCGTTGGGTCGCGCAGCGGCCCCTCTTCACCAAAAGCAGGGCCTGCTGCGCACGCCAACGGGGATAAATCCCCTCGCCACAAAATCCTGCCTCAGCTTTTTGCGTTCGCCGTAAACTTTCAAGAAGAAAGAGCGGAACTGCCATCACGGCCCAAGGTCAAGTAATCAGGCAGCTCAATCGAGTCAGCTGCCTCGCTTCCCCTAGTCATGAGAGGGCATTTTTTGTCTACATCTAACGAGTTGATCAGTGCAAAAGCCGCCACCGGCATTGTGGGCCTGGATGACATCCTGGCCGGTGGCTTATCGCGCGGGCATGTTTTCCTGCTGGAAGGAGAACCCGGAACCGGTAAAACCACGGTCGCTTTGCATTTTCTAATGGCCGGCGCGAAAGCCGGCGAACGCTCGTTGTACATCACGCTGTCGGAAACCGAGAATGAATTGCGCCAGGGTGCGCTCTCCCACGGCTGGGAGCTGGATGAGAACATCAAGATTTTTGAGCTGACGCCACCGGAAAGCCTGCTCAATGCCGAGCATCAGCAGAGCCTGCTGTACTCCTCCGATTTGGAGTTGGGCGAAGCAACCAAGCAGATTTTCGAAGCGGTCGAACGCTTCAAACCGACCCGCGTCGTGCTCGATAGCCTGTCGGAGATCCGTTTGCTGGCGCAAAGCTCTTTGCGCTATCGCCGGCAGATTCTGGCAATCAAACATTACTTCGTGCGCTACAACGCTACCGTACTGTTGCTCGACGACTTGACCACCGAGTCCCTCGACAAAACCGTGCACAGCGTGGCCCACGGCGTGATTCGTCTGGAAGAACTGACCCCAAACTATGGCGCCGAGCGCCGCCGCGTGCGGGTGGTCAAATACCGCGGTCAGAAGTATCGCGGAGGTTTCCATGACTTCACCATCATGGGTGACGGGTTGCATGTGTTCCCGAGACTGGTCGCCGCTGAACACCGTGGAGAATATGCACGCCTGCAGCTCACCAGTGGCATCAAAGAGCTGGACGCCCTGCTCGGCGGTGGCATCGAAACCGGTTCCAGCACACTGATTCTCGGCCCGGCCGGTACCGGTAAATCGCTTATCTCGATGATCTTTGCCGCTGCGGCAGTGACGCGTGGCGAGAAAGCTGCGTTGTTCATTTTCGATGAAGAACTGGGTTTGCTGTTCGAGCGCATGAGAAATATCGGCATCGACCTCAAGGCCCTGCAAGCGACCGGCAATCTATTGATCGAACAGGTAGACGCCGCCGAACTGTCGCCGGGCGAGTTTTCCCACCGCGTGCGACGCTGCGTCGATGAAGGCGAAATCAAGACCGTGGTGATCGACAGCATCAACGGCTATCAAGCCGCGATGCCGGAAGAAAATGCCCTGGTGCTGCACATGCACGAGTTGCTGCTGTACCTTAACCGCAAAGGCGCGGCGACGTTTATGACCGTCGCCCAACATGGTCTGGTCGGCGATATGCAAGCGCCGGTCGACATCACTTACCTGGCCGACACGGTGATTCTGTTGCGTTACTTCGAAGCCCTCGGCAAAGTCCGGCGGGCGATTTCCATCATCAAGAAACGCACCGGCAGCCACGAATCAACCATTCGCGAATACCGCATTTCCACGCAAGGCATGACCATTGGTGAACCGCTGGAAGCCTTCCAGGGCGTGCTTCGCGGCGTACCGACTTACCTCGGCGCGAGCAAACCGCTGCTGCAGGAAGATAGCTTGTGACGGTGACTACGCCGCTGGCCGAACGGGCGCTGATTCTGGCGCCCGTGGGTCGCGACAGCCAAATTGCGCTGATGATTCTCAATGAGGCAGGTTTTGAAGGGCTGATCACCCCGGATCTCGGCGAACTGTGTTCGCAACTGGAGCCCGGCGCCGGGCTGTTGTTGATTGCCGCCGAAGCCCTGCGCGGCCCGGAAATGGAAGCGTTGTTCCAACACTTGGAACATCAGCCGGCGTGGTCGGATCTGCCGATCGTGTTGCTAACCCATCACGGTGGGCAGGAACAAGGCCCCTCCTCCCAACTCAGCAACTTGCTGGGAAACGTGTCGTTCCTTGAACGCCCGTTTCACCCGGCGACACTGATCAGTATGGTCTCCGCCGCCTTGCGCGGTCGACGACGACAATATGAAGCCCGCGACCGCTTGATCGATCTGAGTGAAAGCGAACGGCGTCTGCAATCGACACTGGAAACCCTCGAACAACAGGTCGAGGAACGCACCGCGCAACTTCGCCACAACGAAGAAGCGTTGCGCCAATCGCAGAAGATGGAAGCGGTCGGCCAGCTCACGGGCGGCATCGCCCACGACTTCAACAATATGCTCACCGGGATCATCGGTAGCCTTGAGTTGTTGCGTCGGCGGCTTGCGCGCGGGCGTCTGGATGATCTCGACAGCCTGATCGATCTGGGCGTGACCTCTGCCAACCGCGCTGCCGGCCTGACCCATCGGCTGCTGGCGTTCTCTCGTCGGCAGTCGCTTGATTCCAAAGCCGTACAGATGAATACCCTTGTGCTGTCGATGGGCGAGCTGCTGCAACGCAGCCTCAACGAAAGCATCCAGCTGGACATGCGCCTGAACGACAAATTGTGGGTCGCCGAGGCCGATCCGAATCAACTGGAAAGCGCTTTGCTCAACCTGGTGATCAACGCCCGCGACGCCATGCCAGAGGGTGGCAAATTGATCGTCGAAACCAGCAATCAGGTGCTGCATCGCGAATTCACCGAGGCCTACAGCAACCTTGAGCCCGGCGATTACGTGATGCTCAGCGTCACCGACAATGGCAGCGGCATGCCGCAAAGCGTGATCAACCGCGCGTTCGATCCGTTCTTCACCACCAAACCAATCGGCCAAGGCACCGGGCTCGGCCTGTCGATGATTTACGGCTTCAGCAAGCAGTCACGCGGCCATGTCTCGATTGACAGCGAAATCGATCAAGGCACCACGGTGAAACTCTACCTGCCGCGCTTCCGTGGTGAAGAGCTGGAACAACCCGATACCGATATTCAGCAAGCGCCGGATGCAATCAACGGTGAAACAGTGTTGATCGTCGAAGATGACCCCGCCGTTCGCGTGCTGGTCAGCGCGGTTTTGAGCGAGTTGCGTTATGCCTTCGTCGAGGCCGGAGATGCCGACGGTGCTGTGCCGATTCTGAATTCGGCACAGCGTATTGATCTTCTGATCAGCGATGTTGGCCTGCCGGGTATGAATGGGCGGCAGTTGGCGGAGATTGGTCGTCAATATCGGCCGGGGTTGAAGGTGCTGTTTATCACTGGATACGCCGAACACGCGGCCGTGCGCGGCGGGTTCCTCGATCCGGGAATGCAGATGATCACCAAGCCGTTCACCTTTGACCTTCTGACGGCGAAGGTCAGGGAGATGATTCGGCAGTGACGTTTTATCTACCTGATCAGACCCTGGAACTCCTCAAAGGCACCCTTTCAGCAGAGTTGTGACGCACGGAAGTTCGTTGACGAGTTTGCCTGTCAGCAGCAGCCTGTATGTTCTTTTCTGAATCCGCGCTGGGTGTCGTGACAGTCGAAACGGCACTCACGCCAGTCCAGCCAATACCCTTCAAGACATACTCACCGCCCAATGCATTGGCCTCACTGACGACTTGAAGATTGTAAAGACCGGCCTTTATAGCACTCGGTAAATTTTCACTTCCGAGCTTAATAAGTCCTTCGTTGATAAGGGCGTTACCCTCATTGGTTATGACACCCACGGCGAGGTCGTGACCAATTGCTTTCAAACCGTTAGGAAGATCCTTCCAGTGTGCGACGAGGTCTCCATGTTTGCTTCCGTAATAACTGGCTGGAACTATCGACGAAGCGAGCACGCTCGTAGTGATGACGCCTTTGATCGCGCCATTGACCATGGGAAACACCCCTTCCGGCAAACTGTCGGCCAAAACATTCTCTAACACGCCCTCGACTACATTGTTGATCACACTGCCGCCGCTATCGACGAGTTGCGATACAACCGTGGCGTCTCCGTTATATTGAATCTTGGGACCAATGGGGCTGAACAACCTTGTGCCGAGCTCGCCGGAAAAATCTTTGGAAACACCAACCAATACGGCTAACGGGTCGGAAAATATAGCGGTTGTATAACCAATTGCGAAGCCAGGTAGGGCACCTGACGCGAACGCTACGGCTCGACCGAGACTCGAACCAGAATCGGGATAATAAGAATCATAGGCCAGCTTCGCGAGCGAACCTCCCGAGTAAGCCCAAGCCACGCCGTTTAGATTCGCTGCGAGAGGCATCAAGACGCTTTTCGAAGCGCCACTTAATACAGCGCCTGCTGCCTTGCCGGCACCGTACCTTATTAGCCCTTTTACCGCCCCGCGCGCGCCCGCAGTCAACGCGGCCTTACCATATTCAGACCGGGTAACCGGGTGGGTGACAGGCGTTTCCTCCAGCCCTTGAGCGTCGACGAAGCCGATCGGATTCCCCCCCACCATCCGATACAGATTCAACCCGTCGTGCGTACCTCCCGGATCCACACTTAGCCACCGCTGGCGCCAGGGCATGTAATAGCGAAACCCGTAGTAATACAGTCCGGTTGCATCCCGTTCCTGCCCGGAATAACGCACCGTCCGGTAACTCGCTTCGACTTTGTCGCGCCCGGCGTACCAGGCGGTACCGCCGTAAGGATAGTAACTTTCCTGGCTGATAAGCCGAGCGTCGGCATCAAGCTCCAGACTGTTGGAGTTGAGATGATTCGTCAGGGTGTAGCGAACTTGATCGTCGGGAATACCCACCGGTCGAGCTTTTTCCCAATGCAGAATCTGCACGGTGCAGCGCCCGGCCGCGACGCTGATGACGTGCAAAATTTCTTCCGGCGTTGTACGAATTTCCACCCCGGACAAGTAGCGGGTTTCATGGGTACGGGTTCGGCGGGAGCTGTAAGCCGTGCGAATTTTTCGCACGCGCTGCCCCCCGCCATCATAGATATAGCGCTCCGCGTCGTTCGGTTCTGCATTGCGAATCACTTGATCGACCTGGCGTAACTGGTCACGTCCGTTCCACAACAGGTTCTGACCTTTTTGCAGGACATTGAGATTGCCATTGCCGTCGTATCCTGCGGCGATATCACCCTCTCCCGGACGCACATCGGCCGCGGTGTACGGCAAACTACGGTTGCTATAGGCGGCGACAGCGGTGCGCTCTGTGCGCTGACCACTGTCAGCAATATGCTGCAGCGTCAGCAAATTGCCGCCGGCGTCGTAATCGAACGTCTGCTGATAGTTTTCCAGTTGAGTGGAATCCGGTGGCGATATGAACTCCGGCAACTGTGGCCCACCCAACGCGTTGACGCATTGCCGGCCACTGGCCTCGATCAGTTCATAAAGCGTGTTATAGCGGTAAGTATTGAGAGGAGCGACACGCTGATTACGGAAATAGCGGATCGGCTGGGCGGCATCGCTGATGCCGAGAAGGTTACCCACTGCATCATAGGCGTAGGTCAGTTGCTGTAGCGGCGGTTCGTTGGCAACTTGCGCGATCAAGCTGATGATCTGTCCACTTTGCGCATCAAAAACACTGCGCGTTACGACCCCGTTTCCCGCCGATTGCTGTTCGATCTGACCAGTGGCGCTGTAGCGAATGTCGCTCACCAATGAGGTATAACCGCCAGCGCCAGACAACTTCAAACAGGTTTCGAATAGCTCCCCTGCCCGGGTCTGACGCAGTAATTGTTCATTGCCCAACGCATCAATATGGCGGATCTGCTCACCCGCCGCGTTATAACTGTTACGCGTGGTCGCGCGTTCAACTTCCAACAGGACGTCGCGCCCGGCGGGATCTTCCGGCCAGTCGGGCAACTCCAGCGCGTCGAGAAACCACCGCGTCTGCGCAAGTGGCGAACCGAACACACTGCACTCATCGAGAGAACGTGTACCCGCCCCGTCATCATGACGAATCAGTTGCCCGCTAACGTTGTGCCGAGCGGATTCGGCGCTGGCGTCGGCCCACCCATAACATTCGCTGCGCCGGATCTCCTCACCCGCCTCCTGCTCAAAAAGGAACGCTGGCCGCAGCAACTCATCGTAAGCCACGCGGCGGTGATTAAGCTTCTGACCCCAGCTTTCCAGCGCTTGGCCGCTGGCGCCGGCCAGGCTCAGACGCCAACCGGCGTCAGCGTTGACCGACAGCAACGAGGTGCCGGACAAGCTGGACAAGGTCGTCTGGTTAGCAGGCTGCGTGGAGTCATTTTGAAACAGCGTAAACAGTCGGGGATCGCGGCTATGGCAGGTGCGGGTTTGCCGTTCATAAATGTTTTGGGTGATACGGGCCTGAGGCGCATCCGT
Source organism: Pseudomonas sp. PS01303 (assembly GCF_029959385.1). Lineage (NCBI taxonomy): Bacteria > Pseudomonadati > Pseudomonadota > Gammaproteobacteria > Pseudomonadales > Pseudomonadaceae > Pseudomonas > Pseudomonas sp. PS01303. The sequence continues at coordinate 14,891 of NZ_JASCPK010000105.1, read as the reverse complement.
CTCCGATTGCCGGCAATAGGCAACCGAGCGAACGGCCATACCGCTGGAGTCGATCACAGCGAGTGCGGGTGTGCAACGATCCATGTTCGCCATCCCTCAGGTTTGGTTCGCCCGCGTGAAACGCGGCAGGCACGAAGATCTGTGCATCCTTTATTCGCCGTTACATCGTCCACGTCAACTGTCAGAACTGTCAGGTAGAACTGGTAAAAAAAGCCAGGATAATCATCGAGGAGTCAAAGTCCCGTAACTTCGCGGCGGCTTTTCATTCAGCACGGACGGCGACGTCAACATTTTTTCAAGGCCCGATTTCATGTCTCGCTTATAGGCATTTCGCGCAATCTGAAATCCGGTGGTGACGCCAAAACTCAAGACTCCCGTTAGCGCGCCCTCACCCACCGCCTCGGGATTGGCTGTGGACTGCACTAACTGGTTTATCATTCGAGGTCCAGCGTCGAAGAAATCGCGAGCGGCCACATTACTGATTTCTTTTATTGTCGAGAACTCTGGCGCCCCGTCCTGAGCCTCTGCATAGGGCGCGTCCTCCGGAAAAAAACTGCGCGCAACACTCATGTTCATAGCGGCAGCACCTTTGGTCACGGCAGGGTAAAGCATGCCTTGGACGAGGTTTGAATCTGTTGAAACGGGAGCATCGAACACTATATTTTCAAGAATCTTCGCGGCGCCTTTTGTGATGACTACCGCCGCTATCTCAGCCTTGATTCCCGCGCCTGGAGGCACGCCCGCCCAAGCGTTGTTCGGTACGTTGGGTGCCATTTGAGCGACCCCTTCAAAACCAGCATTACCGAACAACTTAGTAATCTGTGTGATGGCCGCCATATTCGCTCCCGGGCTCAAAATTTCCTCCAGCACAATTGGCGCAACTGTGAATAACCCGCCACCGACCGCTCCCGCCGTACGCTCGAGATACCGCCGCGGATTGCCGATTTCTTCAGATTGGTTTGCACTGACCCACGAAGCGCCTGCGATCGCTCCGTTGATGACTGCTGACCCCGCCCCGACAGCAACCAGCAAACCACTTGCCGGATTCCATTTTGTCAACGCTTGGGCAAGGAGGATCTTCATGCCGGATCCCACCAGTTTCGCGCCGAAGTCCACGGCCCCGGCCCATCCCGCCGCTTTCACCGTGTCCCATCGTGACAGTCCCTGCAAATCGACATACCTCACAGGATTACCCGCGACCATGCCGTACAGATTCAAACCATCCTCGATACCCACCGGATCCGCACTGGCCCAACGTTGTCGCCAGGGAATGTAGTAACGCCGACCAAAGTAATAAAGCCCCGTTGCGTCACGCTCCTGGCCTGAGTAACGAAGGGTTCTATAGCTGGCCTGTATTCTGTTCGCTCCCGCCCACCACGCCGTTGCGCCGTAAGGGTAATAGCTCTCCTGACTGATCAGCCCTCCGTCACCGTCCAGTTCCAGAGTGCTGGAACTCAAATGATCCAACAGGTTGTAGCGATGTTGATCCGGCGGATTGTCTGCGCTTCGTACCTGCTCCCAATGCAAAACCTGAACTCGGCAACGTCCAGCCTGGACACTGATTACGTGCAGCGTTTCTTTGGGGCTTGTGCGGATTTCCAGTCCAGGCAGATAACGCGTTTCATGAGTCAGGGTGCGCTTGGACGTCACTGTGCTACGGATCTTTCGTACGCGCTGCCCGGTACCGTCATAGACATAGATTTCGGCATCATTCGCGGCCTCCTCCCGGATGACCTGATCCACTCGACGCAATTGGTTTTGCGTCCCCCAAAACAACGTTTGCCCACGTTGCAATGCCTTGAGGTTGCCATTGCGGTCGTAGCCCTGACCGATAACCTCTTCAGTCGGTGGCAAATCATTTACAAAAGGCAGGCTGCGGTTATTAAGTGCGGCCACAGCGGTACGCTCGGTTCGGCTACCGCCGTTGGCGTGGTGCAACAAAGTGTGCAAGTTGCCGCCCGCGTCGTAGTGGAAATCCTGTGTGTAGTTTTCCATTTGGTTCGCATCAGGCGGTGAAACAAACTGAGGGAGTTGAGGGCCACCGAGAGCACTGATTTTTTGTCGCCCGGTTGCGCTGATCAATTGACCCAAGGTGTCATACCCATAGGTGCTGGTAACGGCGACGCGCTGGTTGCGAAAGTACTGAACGCCAAAGGCTGCATCAGTGATTCTGACGGGGTTACCAACAGGATCGTAGAGGTAACGAAGATCCTGCAAGGGCGTGGTATTCGCAGCGTGCGTCCTCAGCATGATCAAGCTGCCGTCCGCCGGTTCGTAACAACAGATGGTCACCAAAGCATTGGCGTTGGTCTGCTGTTCGATTTGACCGGCGGCGTTGTATTGGATATCGCGAAGCAACGTAAGCAGATTACCCGAGCCCGCCATTTTCAAGCAGGTTTCATACAACTCGCCGGCCTTCGTCTGACGCAGGATTTGCTCATTGCCCTTGGCATCCGTAAGGCAAATCGGCTCGCCGATAGCATTCAGCGCTGATTTCGAAGTGGCGCTTTGCGGTTCGAGCAAAAGATCCCGTGCGTTTTCTTCACTTGGCCAGTCAGGCCGTTCCGGTGGATTGAGAAAACGCCGCGACTGCTCAAGCACTGTTCCGGACACGCCAAATTCACGGAAATGCAACGTTCCAGCCTCGTCATCGTGACGAATCACCTTGCCGCAACAATTTCTGGCAGCAGATGCCGGACTGGCATCCGCATAAGTGAACCAAGCGGTACGGCACTCTGCCTCGGAATGAGCCTGATCAAAAATTTGCTCGGGTCGCAAAAAGTCGTCGTAAACCAGACGCCTTTGGTGACCTTCCTGATCCCAGTGAAGGACGGCGTGTCCGGCTTCGGCAAGCAAATTCAGTCGGAAGCCGGCATCGTTATTGTCAGATAACAACGGGGTGCCCGAGAGGCTGTACAGCATGCGCTGACTGGCGACTTCAGAATGACGCCCCGCCATCAAGAAAAGGCGCGGATCACGTATTCGCGTCACACGCCCGGCAGGGTCAAACATTTGATGGGTAATGCGCGGCTCGGCCGGATCCGTCGGAGCGCGCCGATGATAAGCGACCTTGCGCAGCAACCGACCGCAAGGGTCAATGGCGCTGAGCACTGGTGTCTCTCGATGCATGGAGCACGACCCCGACGTGGATATCGAGGTCGTTATTGAGCAATGGTGTCAGTCAAGTCAACTGTCAGAAATTACAGGTACGCCGCCAACCGCCTTGTTTTTCAGGCCAATAGCTCCTGAATTTTCTCCTGCAGGACATCCAGATCAAACGGTTTTTCCAGAATCGGCGCCTTGCGCGTGATCGGGCTGCCGGTTTCGCGGATCTCCTGCGGGTAACCGCTGATGAAGATCACTTTTAGATCCGGTCGCAATTTGACGGCTGGCTCGGCGATCTGCACGCCGGAAATACCGCCAGGCAGCCGGAAGTCAGTGATCAGGACATCCAGATGCGGCTTGCTCGCCAGAATCTCGAACGCCTGCTCGCCGCTTTCCGCTTGCAACACGCGGTAACCCTGGCCCGACAGGTAATCGGTCAGGACCATCAAGATAACCGGTTCGTCCTCGACGACGAGTACTACATCTTGTGCATCTACGCTCATGGGAAGCCTTTGTTCGGTCAATAGCTGCTGATACGACCGTGCGGTCAATCAGAGGTTGCGTCAGATTTGCCGTTTTCCTCGATCGGCAGACAAACGCGAAACAGGGCGCCCTCGTTGATTTCACTCTCGACGACGATTGAACCGCCATGGGCGGCGACGATCTGCTCGGAAATGAACAGACCCAGCCCGAGCCCGGCGACTACCGTCTTGGCGGACACCCGTTCGAACTGTTGGAAAATTCGCTTCTGATTCTCGGCGCTGATGCCGATGCCATTGTCCTCGACTTCGATGCGCGCCTCATTGCCTTCGCGGTAAACACGCACCTTGACCGGGCTGCGACCGCCGTAGCGCAGGGCGTTGGTGATCAGGTTCGACACCACTTGCTCAATGCGAAACTCGTCCCAGTGACCTTCGACCGGCTCTGGCGCCGTGAACGATACTTCGGTTTCCGCCGCGTCGATCTGTTGCGCAAAGTTCTGCAACAGATTGCTGACTAACTGCACCAGATCGAAACGGTTCGGCCGAATCGAGAGCTTGCCGGTGCGGATGCGCGAAACATCGAGCATGTCTTCGATCAAGCGGATCAGGCTTTTGATCTGCCGCTCGTCGCGATCGACCATCGCGTGCATCTTGTCGAGGGTGAACGCCGACGCGTTGTCCCGTGCCAGGTGCATCTTGCGCAGCTGCGTTTCGAGTATCAGGCCATTGAGCGGCGTACGCACTTCGTGGGCGACGATTGACATGAAGTCATCGCGCATCCGCACCGCCTGCTCCAGCTCCGACTGAGTGCTCTGCAACTGTTGCAACAGCGCTTCCTGCTCCCGACGGGCCTGCTCCAGCGCTTCGACCTGCTGTTTCATCGCCTTGCTCTGGCGGTACAGATCGACGAAAACGTTGACCTTGCTTTTCACCGCATGGATATCCAGCGGCTTGTGCAGGAAGTCGACCGCGCCGCTCTCGTAACCCTTGAACGCGTAGTTCAATTCACGACCGGCGGCGCTGACGAAGATAATCGGGATGTTCTTGGTTTTCTCGGTGCCGCGCATCAACTCGGCGAGTTCGAAGCCGTTCATCCCCGGCATCTGCACGTCGAGGATGGCCATGGCGAATTCGTGCTGCAGCAGCAACGACAACGCTTCGTCCGCCGACAACGCTTTGTAGACGGTGCGGTCTTCGCGTTTGATCAAGGCCTCGAGCGCCAGCAGGTTTTCCGGCAGATCGTCGACGATCAGCAATTTGGCTTGAATATTACTCAGCATGCGATTCGTTCCAGCTCGACAAGCAGACGGCCGATGCCGTTAAGGGTTAGGACATGATCGGGCTGCTGAATGTTCAGCGCAGCCTGAGGCATGGTGGCGACTTGCGCCTCTTGCGGATCCTGGACAATGGTCAGGCCTCCGCGACGTTTGACTTGCGCCAGCCCGCGCGCACCGTCGTGATTGGCGCCGGTCAGCAATACAGCGGCCAGCTTCGAGCCGTAGGCATCAGCGGCGGACTCGAACAGGTAATCAATCGAAGGCCGCGAGTAATGCACACGATCCTCAAGGCTCAACGACAGGCTGCGATCCTGCTCCACCGACAGGTGATAGCCCGGTGTGGCGAAATACACGGTGCCAGCAGCAATGTCCTGCTTGTCGATCGCCTCGTGCACCGGCATGTCCAGACGCCGCGCGAAGACTTCGGCCAATTGGCTGCGACGCTCTTCGGGCAAGTGCAGCACAACGATAATCGGCAGCACAAACCCGCTGCGCAGTGGGCCGAGCACGCTCAGCAACGCCTCAACGCCACCGGCGGAAGCACCGACCACAATCGCCTCGACGCGAGGTAAAGCCACGGCCTCGTTCATGTTTTTCGGTAAATCCGTTCTTGTTTGACCAACGGCTCGAACTGATTGGCATAGCTGGAAAAATCCAGCGTCTCTTTACTGCCGAGCACCAGAAAACCACGATGGCACAGCGATTCATGGAACAGCCCGAAGGCGCGATCCTGCAACTTCTTGTTGAAATAGATCAGCACATTGCGGCAAGAAATCAGCTGGGTTTCGGAGAACACGCTGTCGGTCGCCAGGCTGTGGTCGGCAAACGTCACGTTCTCGCACAGCGTTTTGTCGAATATCGCGTAGCCATACGCGGCAGTGTAGTACTCGGCAAATGAACGCTGACCGCCGGCCTGCTGGTAGTTGGCGGTATAGGCACGGACGTTCTCCATCGAGAAAATGCCCTGCTTGGCCTTGTCCAGCGAGCGCGGATTGATGTCCGTGGCGTAAATGATCGTGCGATCGAGCAGGCCTTCTTCGCGCAGCAGTATCGCCATCGAATAGACCTCCTCACCCGTGCTGCAGCCGGCGATCCAGATTTTGATCGACGGATAGGTGCGCAGCAACGGCACTACTTCCTTGCGAATCGCGAGGAAGTGCGAAGGATCACGAAACATCTCGCTGACCGGGATCGTCAGCAGTTGCAGTAACTGCATGAACGCGGTCGGGTCGTGCAGGACTTTTTCCTGCAACGCCGAAATGGTCGCGCACTCGAACTGGCTCAACGCGTGCTGCACCCGGCGCTTGATCGAAGCGCCAGAGTAATCGCGAAAATCGTAGCTGTACTTGAGGTAGATCGCCTCAATCAGCAAACGTAATTCGATTTCGCTGTTTCGTTCGGCTGGACTGCTGCCTTCCACTAAATACGTTCCATCTTCGGTAACCACACACGAATCAGCGAGAACAGGCGATCCAGGTCAATGGGCTTGGCCAGATAATCGTTGGAACCCGCTTGCAGGCAGCGCTCCTGATCGTCCTTCATGGCCTTGGCCGTCACCGCAATGATTGGCAGCTTGCGCCAGCGCGGATCCTTGCGGATTTCAATGGTGGCTTCGAAACCATCCATTTCCGGCATCATCACGTCCATCAACACCAGATCGATGTCCTCGACTTCATTCAGTTTTTCAATCGCTTCACGGCCATTACGGCCGATCACCACGACTGCGCCTTTTGTTTCCAGAGCACTGGTCAGGGCGAAAATGTTGCGTACATCGTCGTCCACCAGCAGGATCTTGCGACCCTCGAAGACCTTGTCGCGGCTGCGCGCGGTCTTGAGCATCTTCTGCCGTTCATGGGACAACTGCGATTCGACTTTGTGCAAAAAGAGTGTGACCTCGTCGAGCAAACGCTCAGGCGAACGCGCACCCTTGATGATGATCGAGCGCGAATACTTGCGCAGATCGGCCTCTTCATCACGGGTCAGGTTGCGCCCGGTATAAACGATGACCGGCGGGAACGAGCAGATGTCCTCAGTGGCCATGCGTTTGAGCAGATCGTTGCCAAGCATGTCTGGCAGCTTCAGGTCGATGATCATGCAGTCGTAAACCGTCTCGCGCAGCCGCTCCAGGGCGTCTTGCGCCAGACCGACGGCGGTGATTTCGATGTCGTCATCACCAATCAATCGCGCGATGCTTTCGCGCTGCAAATCGTCGTCTTCAACCAACAGCACGCGTTTGACCTTTTGCGTCAGCTTCGCTTCGAGACGCGCGAACACGTCTTTCAGCTCTTCGCGAGTGGTCGGTTTGACTGCATAGCCGATGGCGCCCATGTGCATCGCGGCTTCAACGCGGTCTTCGACCGAAATCACGTGCACCGGGATGTGGCGGGTTTCGGCGCGTTCTTTCAGACGCTGCAGGACAGTGAGACCCGAGTGATCGGGCAGGCGCATGTCGAGCAGGATGGCGTCCGGAATAAACTCTTTCGCCAGGTCATAGCCTTCATCCGCGCCGTGAGCAACCAGGCACTGATAGCCCAACTCGTGGGCCAGGTCATAAAGGATATGGGCGAAATTCGGCTCGTCTTCCACCACCAGAATGCAGCGTGTGGCGAACGGAGCTTTATCGCGGTCATCGGCAAAACGCGGAATATGCACCGGGGCCAATGGCGAGACGATCGGCGCCAAAGGTACAGGCGCGGTCGGCGCTGGCGGCGTAAACGTTAAAGGTGCAGTCGAGATTTCGCCTGATTCACTGTACTGCAGCGGCAGCAACAGGGTGAACACACTGCCCTGCCCCGGCGTACTGCTGACGCTGATCGAACCGCCGAGCAACGTTGCCAGATCGCGGGAAATCGACAGGCCCAACCCGGTGCCGCCGTACTTGCGGTTAGTGGTGCCGTCGGCCTGACGGAACGCTTCGAAAATGCTTTCCTGCTGATCCGCCGCGATGCCGATCCCCGAATCACGCACAACAAACGCGATCTGGTCATTCGGCTGGCCGGCAATGGTCAGGCTGACCGCGCCTTTCTCGGTGAACTTGACGGCGTTGGACAGCAGGTTTTTGATCACCTGCTCCAGACGCTGCCGGTCGGTGAACATCATGCCTGGCGTGCCCGGCTGCAAATCGACGGTGAAGGTCAGCTGTTTGTCTTTGGCCATCGGCTCGAACACGCCACGCAGGCCATCGGCCAGACGCGCAACACTGGTGTTCTCCGGGATCACTTCAAGCTTGCCGGCCTCGACCTTGGAAATGTCCAGAATGTCGTTGATCAGGTTGAGCAGATCGTTGCCGGCCGAATAGATCGACTCGGCAAACTTCACCTGTTCGGCGCTGAGATTGTCCTGCGGGTTTTCCGCCAGCAGTTTGGCCAGGATTAACGAACTGTTCAGCGGCGTGCGCAGTTCGTGGGACATGTTGGCGAGGAATTCGGATTTGTATTTGCTTGAACGCTGCAACTCTTCGGCGCGCTCTTCGAGCTGTACCTGCGCCTGATTGAGGGCGGTGTTCTTCTCATCCATGGCGTCGCGCTGCTCGGCCAGGGTCTGCGCCTGTTCGGCGAGCTGCTCGTTGGTTTGCTCCAGCTCGACTTGCTGGGTTTCCAGATGCGCCTGGGATTCCTTGAGAATCCGCGATTGTTCTTCCAGCTCTTCGTTGGCGGTTTTCAGCTCTTCCTGCTGCACCTGCAACTCTTCGTTGAGCTGCTGGGTCTCGGCCAGCACTTCCTGCAAACGCTGACGGTAACGCGCGGCCTCGATGGAGGTACCAATGTTGCCGGCGATCAACTCCAGCAATTCGATGTCGCGGTCATTGAGCGGGCGCAGGAAACCGAGTTCGATCACGCCATTGACCCGATCATCATCGCTGGTCGGCACCACCAGCACACTGTGCGGCAAACCCTCACCCAGCCCGGAGCTGACTTTGAAATAGTCGACCGGCACTGAATCCAGACGGATCAGACGCGACGTTTGTGCCACTTGGCCCACTATGCCCTCGCCACTGTAGATCGATTGATCCTGTTCTTCCTGCTCGCGGGAGAAGCCGTAAGTGGCCACGCGTTTGAGCCCGCCGTGTTCTTCACGGACATAAAGAGCGGCTACGGCGGTACCGAGGTATTGCGCGCAGAACTGCAGAATGTTGCGGCCCAGCAGATTGAGGGTCAGTTGCCCCAGCACTTGCTCGGCCAGTTCGGTCTGACCGTTGCGCAGCCATGCCTGCTGCTCCAGACGTTCGGCGCTGGCCTGTTGTGCGGCGAGATTGGCGCTATAGTTTCCCGACAACGTCATCAGGTCACGACGGCCAATGTAGGCCAGCAAACCACTGATACCGGCGATAAACAGCAGGTACAGGCTTATGCTCCAGATCGTCGTACGGCGCACGTCCTCATTACGCGTAGTGCGCAGGACTTGCTCGGTTTCAATCACGTCTTCGAATTGCTTACGGATTTCGTCGGTCAGGCGCTTGCCCCGCCCAGCCTTCACCGCGCCCCGATAATCGCCGCTGGATCGCTGCAGATCGATCATCGATTGCGCGTAATTGGCCCATTCAGTCTGCAAGGCCTCCAGCCTGCGCAAACGATCGGTTTGCACCGGGTTGTCGATGGTCAGTTCGGTCAGGGTTTTCAGCGCTACGGCAATGCGCGGCTTGGCCGTCTCGTACGGATCAAGGAAATGCTCGTCACCGCTGAGCAGGAAGCCGCGCATGCCGGTTTCCAGGTCAACGGTGAGTTTCACCGCTTCGTTGGCGTTATTGATCACCCGGTCGGTGTGTTCCACCCACTGGATGACCGACAGCAAATAAGTGATCAGCGACACGAAAAACACGGCACTGAGCACACCGACGCCCAGCGGCAGACCGATGTTGCGGCTCAGAAGTTTGCGAAACCGTTGCTCATCAACCGAAGACGGAGTGGACATGGGGCAGCCTTGTCGAACTGTTGAAAACCCGAGAGTTTGCCCCAAAACCCCGGCATGGATCCATTTTTCTCATCGTTTTTGGCGCATTTTTCTACATTTGCCAGCGCTATCACAGCGACCAACCGGTATCCTTGCCGCTATTCTTTTTTGTATCCGTTCGGGAACTTGTGGCTATGCGCCACTTACTCATGCAAGAGCCCGGCATTTTTGATCGACCGGCGCCCCCGAATTCACCCCTTGAGAGCCTTTATTATGCCCGCCACCTCCGCCACCATCCTTGTCGTAGAAGACGACGACATCGTGCGTATGCTCATCGTCGATGTGTTGGAGGAACTGGAATTCAGTGTGCTCGAGGCGGACGGCAGCGAGCAGGCACTGGAGAAACTCGCGGATAGCGGTCAGCACATTGATCTGATGATGACCGACGTTGGTTTGCCCGGCATGGACGGCAAGCAACTGGCCACTGAAGCGCGCAAACTGCGCCCTGCTCTACCGATCCTGTTCGCCAGCGGCTACGCCGAAACCATCGAGGTTCCGGCGGACATGCACGTGATCGGCAAACCCTTCTCGATCGATCAACTGCGCGACAAGGTCAAGGCTGTTCTCAACCCGGGCAACTAAGACCCGGGCTGGCTGTGGTTTAATTGCGCCCCGTTTTTGGCCACAGCCCGTCTCAAGGAAATACCCGCATGCACCAGCCCCACCCCACCAAAGTCCTGGTTATTGGCTACGTCTGGCCGGAACCACGCTCTTCGGCTGCCAGTGGGCACGTCATGCAAATCCTTGAAACGTTTTTGCAGCAAGGTTGGGAGATCACGTTCAGCAGCCCTGCCGGCCCTGGCGAGCACAAGGCTGATCTGGCCGAACTGGGCATTCGCGAAGTGCCTATCGAGCTAAACAGCAGCACATTCGATACCTTTATTACAGAGCTCGCGCCGGATATCGTCCTGTTTGACCAGTTCATGATGGAAGAACAGTTCGGCTGGCGTGTTGAAAAGCACTGCCCTGATGCCTTGCGCGTACTCGAGACCTCCGACCTGCAAAGCCTGCGGCATGCCCGTCATCAGCGTCTTAAAGATCGCCTGAAGGCCAGCGCCGACGAAAACGACTTCAGCGAACTGTTCGCGCCGGCGTTGCGCGAAGAGTTCGATCTGATGGCCAACACCGATCTGGCCAAACGGGAAATCGCCGCGCTATATCGCTGCGACCTCAACCTGATGATCTCTGAAGTGGAGATCCAGCTGCTGCAAGACCAGTTCGGCTTGCCGGCAGATTTGCTGCACTGGTGTCCGCTGATGATCGATCCGCCGACTGCCACGCCTCGGACTTTCGATGATCGCGAACACTTCCTGAGCATTGGCAACTTCCGTCACGCACCCAACTGGGACGCGGTGCTCTGGATGAAGTCGACCGTCTGGCCCTTGATCCGCGCGCAATTGCCCAAGGCGCAACTACACCTTTATGGTGCCTACACGCCGCCGAAAGCCACGGCGCTGCACAATCCTGCACAAGGCTTTCATGTGATGAACTGGGCAGAGGATGCGTTGCAAGTAATGTCCGAGGCCCGCGTATGCCTGGCGCCGCTGCGTTTCGGCGCCGGGATCAAGGGCAAACTGGTCGATGCAATGCTCTGTGGTACGCCAAGCGTAACCACGCCGATTGGAGCCGAAGCCATGCACGGCGATCATTCGTGGCCAGGGGCGGTCGGTGTTTCGGCACAAGCACTGGCGGATGAAGCGGTTCGGCTATACCGCGATGAGGCGCACTGGCAAAAGGCGCAATCGGCGGGATACTTATTATTAGCGGATCGTTACAAACACGCTGCGCACGGCCCGGCGTTGATCAACAAATTACTGCATTGCGCAAACAACTTATCACAACTTAGAACCAACAACTTCACTGGCAGCATGTTGCGCCACCACTTGCACAAGAGCACTCAATACATGTCGCAGTGGATTGAAGCAAAGAACTCGAAATAGCCGCAACTTACATACTTCGCATTAATCCGCTGCTTGGCGCCGCCTGCGCCAGGCTTTATAAAAACCCTGCACCTTTCGCACTAATGCAACCAGCATTAATGCGCGACTTAAATAACCCACCGATGCAGGGACGCAAACACATGAACAATTACCCAAACAAAAACTGGATGGCTGCAACACGAGAAGTTGATCGACTCACGCTTAGCGAGTTGACGCTACCCGGCACTCACAACGCCGGTTGTGACTGGCAAGCTTCCTATGCACTGATACCGGGAAAACACTGGCTTGCCTGTCAGCACCAGTCTTTCGCCAGCCAGCTGAATCACGGTTCCCGGGCGCTGGATGTGCGCTTGTGTTACGACGCCGGGGCCAAGGAGGGATTTGATCGTTTCCGCTTTCACCATAACGAATATCTGTCGTCGCGCACCCTGGAAAACCTCGTCGTACAAGTCAGCGACTTTCTGTCCGTCAATCCTGACGAGTTTATTATTCTCGACTTCAAAAACTTCAAAAATGGCAAAGGCGCGTTTGATTTCGCCTTGTTCAACAGGCTGATCGTGCAAGCGCTGGGGCCACGCATGATTCCTGCCCGCAACAAGCACCTCACGATTGGCGATCTGAAGAGAATCAGCCCGCTGCAACGTGTGCTGGTCTGTGCTCCTAGATACAGCGAGCTCGACGCCAGCCTGTTTCATGACGAAGTGCAAAGTAGATGGTCTGGGCTGTCCACCCCGAATGTCAGTGACCTACGCAATTTCATCACTGACGTGATGAGTAATCCGCCTGGCAATTACAATAACTGGACACTTTCCGCCACCTGTTACAGCGGTACGGGCGGCCCTGTTGATATACACAAAGACCTGGATTTAATGTTTGACCCGCAGACAAGTGACTGGGCGCGAAAGTGCAACATCATTAATGTCGACTTCATTGAAGAATCACAGATCGTTAACTTCTGCCGAGTCGTCAATCTGCTCAAGGGACGTTGAGCGCTATCCGAGTAACATCAAATCGCTATATTTGTACAGATATGTCAAAAGCTGGCAAAAGTGCTGACAGGCTCTACGCTGGTTCATGAAATCCGGTAAACATCGGGAAATAGCGGATGTGCAAGACCGTCACATCCGCATCATGAATGTATTGCGCCATGGAATGGTGTGATAACAACGACAAGGATGGCTCATGAACAGCATTGCAACAGGCGCACTCGACAAAAACACCTGGATGGGCAACGTACTGGATATCGGGCGGCTGAGGTTGACCGATATCGTCTGGCCCGGCACACATAACAGCGGCATGGATCGCAAAGCCCCCGATTACGACAGCGTATTCGGCAACTGGACAACCTGCCAGAACGATTCCTTTGCCTGGCAATTGGCCAATGGCGCGAGAGCGTTTGACCTTCGCCTCGGCTACACCGCTCACTGGCAACAGCCGCAGTTCTACTGCCACCACAACGGTTATTCATCCGGTCGCACCCTCGATGAACTGATGACGGCGCTCACCACGTTCCTTGATCGGAATCGCGATGAATTCATCGTGCTCGATTTTCATGAGTTGGGCGACGCTGAAAAGCCGTTCGATTTCCAGCGCTTCAATGACCTGATCATGGCGCGCCTCGGCTCGCGCGCCATATCACCCTCGGACAGCCTGCTAACCATTGACCAGTTGAAACGCAACAGCACGCAACGCCGCATCATCATGGCGGCACCTGCCAAGCGTGAGCTGGACGAGGACTACTTCTGGTTCCGGATCAAACACAAATGGAGCGGCAAACGCTTCACCGATACCACGGATCTGCAAACCCACATCCGCACGTCGCTGGAAGGCGCACCCTACCCCCTGTCACTCTGGTCGCTATCGGCGACCAGCTATTCGGTGCTCGGCGGCCCGCAGCGCATCAAGAACCACATCAACGACTGGTTTGACACCACGCGAGACTGGGTCACCCGTTGCAGCATCATCAGCACTGATTTTTTCGAGGAGTCAGACATCGTCCGCCTGTGCTGGAGCGCCACCAGCATGAAAGCGGTTTACGGCGAGGCACTGCATTCCAGAATCCAGGCAAATCCATGACACGGGTAGTAGAACCCGGGCAGAAAGGGGCATGATTGGCGTGCGATAACAAAAAAAGCGCCCAGCCATGTCCCGAACAGCCCGAGTGACCGACCCCTCTTACGAGTTGATGGATGACCACAACGGGTTGTCCATCATTTACCGCCAGCACGGCTTCCCTTGCCCATTGGTGCGTTGGCATTTTCACAAGGAATACGAACTGCACCTGATTGTTGCCAGTTCCGGCAAGGTGTTCATTGGCGACTACATCGGTAACTTTTACCCGGAAACGCTGTTTCTCACCGGCCCGAATCTGCCGCACAACTGGATCAGCCAGGTCGCGGAGGACGAAGTCGTGGAGAAGCGCGACATGCTGGTCAATTTCACAGACGATCTGTTCGAAAGCGGCAATCAGATTTTCGCCGAGCTGAAAACTCTGGCGCCGTTGCTGGAGCGTGCGCAGTACGGCATCGAATTCCGCTGCAAACGCACCATTCGTCAAGCCATGACATTGATGCAACGAATCGCTGACACCAAAGGCATCACGCGGCTCGGGCATTTTTTCATTCTGATGGAGCTGCTGGCAGCCAGTGATGACTTTCAGTTGCTGTCCGGCGCGACGACCCCGCAACTGGCTGACGAACACAACATCGATCGCACCAACCGCGCGGTCGATTATATCTTCACGCACTACGCCCGCGAGATAACACTGGAAGAAGTCGCCGAGCATCTGAACATGAAGCCGACCTACTTCAGCCGGGTGTTCAAACAGGCGACGGGGCGTAATTTCATCGAATTCGTCAATCGACTGCGCATCAGCAAATCGTGCGAGTTGCTGGCCGATGGCGATAAGCCGGTGACGGAGGTGTGTTTCGAGTCGGGGTTCAACAATATCTCCAACTTCAATCGGCGTTTTCAGCAACTCAAAGGCATGACGCCGTCGCACTATCGCCGCCTGGCGGTGCAGCGCCTGACCGAGCAAAACCACGGCTGACACCAACATTCCCTTGTAGGAGTGAGCCTGCTCGCGATTGCGGATTGTCAGCAAAGATATAAGTGACTGACACACCGCTATCGCGAGC
>NZ_JASCPK010000104.1:0-21353 GCF_029959385.1 Pseudomonas sp. PS01303 | reverse complement strand
GCCGCAGGCTGCGATCTTTTGATCTTGATTGTCAAAAAACAGGATCAAGAGATCGCAGCCTGCGGCAGCTCCTACAGGGGATCGAATAACAATAATAAGAATGCTGCATCAGAGGCTGACTGCCATGGCCGCACCTGCCCCGCCGCTGTCCCACGACGCGATCGTCCAGAATTCCTGGCAACGTTGCCGCGCGTTCGGTCTCGACCACCAGAGCACGCCGGCCTTCGATCAGTTGCCCGCCGCCGGCATCACGCATCTGCTCGACAGCCATCATTCACTGGTGCAGACCACGCATCAGGAAGTCCTGCCCTATTACGAAAACATCCTCAGCAACTCCAACTGCCTGATCATGCTCGCCGACAATCAGGGCCAGGTGCTGACCTCGTGGGGCACACAACGCTTTATCGAGCCAAACCTGGCCCGGGGGTTTCAGGCCGGGGCGAGCTGGATGGAACGCTGCAGCGGCACCAACGCGATCGGCACAGCGCTGGCCTGCGAGCAGGCGGTACACATCGAACACGACGAACATTTTCTGAAAGCCAACCGTTTCATGACCGGTTCCGCCGCGCCGATTTTCGACGCCGAGCGCAAGGTGATTGCCGTGCTCGACGTGTCCAGCGACAGCTACCTGCCGCCCTCGCACACCTTGGGCATGGTCAAGATGATGAGCCAGACCGTGGAGAACCGGCTGATCCTTAACCTGTTCCATGGCCAGCACTTTCAACTGACCTTCAACACCGGGCTGAACAACCTCGACAGCCAGTGGGCCGGGTTGTTGATTTTTGATGAGAGCGGGCAAGTGCTGTCGGCCAATCGTCGGGCGGACAATTTGCTGGGTGTGCGCTTGTCGCGGGTCAGTGTTGAGAGTTTGTTTAATGTGTCGCTGCTGGAGTTGCTCAATCAGCCGGATGATCTGCCGTTTGCCTTGCAGACTTCTGGGCGCAACCGTTTTCAGTGTCTATTGAAACGGCCGAAGCAGGCGTTGGTTCAGCCACGGGTGTTTATCGCGGAGGCCAAAGCGACCGCACCGTCGGGCATCAGCCTCAACACCTTGCACTTCGGTGACAGTCGCGTTGAAAAAGCCGTGCGTCAGGCGGAACGGCTGTTGGAGAAAGACATTCCACTGCTGATCCACGGCGAAACCGGCGTCGGCAAGGAAGTCTTCGTCAAAGCCCTGCATCAAGCCAGCTCGCGCAGCAAACAGGCCTTCATCGCCGTCAACTGCGCAGCGATCCCCGCCGAACTGGTCGAATCCGAACTATTCGGCTACGAGAAAGGCGCGTTCACTGGAGCCAATCAAAAAGGCAGCATCGGCCTGATTCGCAAGGCGGACAAAGGCACGCTGTTTCTTGATGAAATCGGCGACATGCCGCTGCCGACGCAGGCGCGGTTGTTGCGGGTTTTGCAGGAGCGTTGTGTGCAACCGGTAGGGAGTAGCGAGTTGTTCCCGGTGGATTTGCGGATTATCTCGGCGACCAATCGCTCCTTGCGCGAACAAGTGCAATTGGGCCGGTTCAGGGAGGATTTGTATTACCGCATTGGTGGGCTGACGCTGGAACTGCCGCCGCTTCGGGAGCGCAGTGATAAAGAGGCGTTGTTTAAACGCTTGTGGGAGCAGCATCGCGAGCCGACGCAATGGGCGGGATTGAGTCAGGAAGTGCTGGATTTATTCGATCGGCATCCGTGGCCGGGCAATTTGCGTCAAGTCAGCAGTGTGATGCAGGTGGCGCTGGCGATGGCCGAGGAGCAGCCAGTAAGGCCGGAGCATTTGCCGGATGATTTTTTTGTCGATCTGGAGATGGAGCCGGTGGAGAGCTGCGCCCCGTTAGGGGTTGATCTGAACGATGTCGAGGCGTTGAACCGGGAGCTGAAGGCTTCCGGGGGCAATATTTCGCATTTGGCGCGACGGTTGGGGGTGAGCCGCAATACGCTTTATAAGCGGTTGCGGCAGATTGAGGGTTGAGTAGATCCAGTTCCCCTCACCCCAGCCCTCTCCCAGAGGGAGAGGGGGCCGACCGAGGTTTCTCGCGTGGTACATCGACCTGAAAAAACCAGTCGCCTATGGATTCAAAGCATCACGTTCAAGTCGGCGTATCTCGTGAGCATCCCCCATTCAGTCCCCTCTCCTGCGGGAGAGGGCTAGGGTGAGGGCAAAAATTCCGGCTCAACCTGCACAGCCGAAGCCGCCGCCAATGTGCGCAACCCCACCCGCACAACGACCACCATCATCAAACCCGCACCAATAGCCACCGCAAACCCCGCTCGCGCGCCAAAGGCATCAATCACCATCCCCGCCAACATGCCGCCGAGTGCAACACCGACGCTGATCCCGGTAGTCATCCACGTCAGCCCCTCGGTGATCCGCGACGGCGGGATAATGATCGTGCCCATTTTCATCACCACGACCATCGTCGGCGCAAACGAGATGCCGGCGATAAACAGCGCGGCGGTCAGCACATAAACGTCCGTCGCAAAAACCGGCAGCACACCGGTAAACGCCGTGACCAATATCCCGATCAGGAACTGTTTTTCAATCGCCAGGGAAACCCTCATCGCCCCGAACGTCAGGCCTGCCACCAGCGAACCAAAGGCATAAGCCGCGAGAATGAATGTCGCCGACGCTGGCCAGCCTTGCGCATTGGCGAACGCAACGACGGCGACATCGATTGCCCCGCCGATAACGCCCATCGCCAGCAGCGCCAAAACAATGGTGCGCACGCCGGGGATCAGCAAGGTTGAGCCGGCATGACTGCTGTGACCCACGACAACCTTGGGTTCGGTCTGGCGTTGCAGCACAAACGCCGTGACCCCGATGGCCAGCAATCCGACCGCGACCAGCGGCCCCGCTTCGGCGAAAAAGCTCACGCTCAGTCCGATTGCCAGTGGCGGGCCGACGATGTAGGCCATTTCAGTCAGAACCGTGTCCAGCGAAAACGCCGTGTGTAACTGCGGCTTGCCCCGGAACAGCTGTGTCCATCGGGCGCGGATCATCGACGGCATGCTCGGCATCGTCCCCGCCAGTGCCGCCAGAATAAACAGCCATGCGGCGGGCGCGCGAATGTACACGGCGATGATCAACGCCAACAGCATCACGATGCTGAAAACCGTCACGACCGGCAGCACGCGGCTCTGGCCGCGCTGGTCAACGAGTTTCGAGATATACGGGCCGAGCATTGCATTGGCAAGGGTAAAAGTGCCGGCGACTGCACCGGCCAGCCAGTACACACCGGTTTGCTGAACCAGCATGGTGATGATGCCAATGCCGATCATCGCCTGCGGCAACCGCGCGATGGAGCTCGCGAGCACTAACCCGGTGGCGCCGGGGGTCGCGAACAGTTCGCGGTAGTGATTGGCCATGATTTCTCCGTTGCAGAATCGTCATCGACGCAGCATCCGGCTGCGTCAGACATCAAGACCTACGCGCAGAGCAAAAGCAACCTCGGCTAAAAACACAGATCAAAAGATCGCAGCCTTCGGCAGCTCCTACATGAGACGCGATTTCTGTAGGAGCTGCCGAAGGCTGCGATCTTTGATCGTTCCCACGCTACGCGTGGGCATGCAGCCGGGGACGCTCCGCGTCCCTGCAAAACCGAACGCGGAGCGTCCGAAGAGGCATTCCCACGCAGAGCGTGGGAACGATCAAAACCAGTCGATTACGGATTCGGTACAGCACGCTCAGGTCGGCGTATCTCTTGAGCATCCCCCACTCAGTCCCCTCTCCCTCCGGGAGAGGGTTAGGGTGAGGGGCTCTTCTCGCGGTCAAACAAAAACCCGCACAAGGCGGGTTTTGTTTTGCAGCAATAAAGCAATCAGTCAGCCAGACGCCAGGTAGTCCCACCCTTGCCGTCTTCCAACACCACACCCATCGCCGTCAACTGATCACGAATCCGGTCCGACTCAGCCCAATCCTTCCCGGCCCGAGCCGCCAGTCGCGCGGCAATCAGCGCATCAACTTCAGCCGCATCGACACGCCCTTCGGCGCCCGCCTGCAAGAAGTCATCGGCTTCCAACTGCAACACACCCAACACGCTCGCCAGTTCTTTCAGACGCGCCGCCAGACCCGCCGCTGCATCGAGATCGCTCTCACGCAGACGGTTGATCTCACGCACCATCTCAAACAGCACCGCGCACGCTTCCGGGGTACCGAAGTCGTCGTTCATCACGGTAGTGAAGCGTTCAACAAACGCTTCGCCGCCCGCCGGTGCAACAGTCGGCAGGCCTTTCAAGGCGTGGTAGAAACGCTCGAGTGCGCCTTTGGCGTCCTTGAGGTTGTCTTCCGAGTAGTTGATCGCGCTGCGGTAGTGGCTCGACACCAGCAGGTAACGCACGACTTCCGGGTGGTATTTTTCCAGCACGTCGCGGATGGTGAAGAAGTTGTTCAAGGACTTGGACATCTTCTCGCCATTGATGCGAATCATGCCGCAATGCATCCACGCGTTGGCGTAGGTCTTGCCGGTCGCCGCTTCGCTCT
Organism: Pseudomonas sp. PS01303; assembly: GCF_029959385.1. Classification (NCBI taxonomy): domain Bacteria; kingdom Pseudomonadati; phylum Pseudomonadota; class Gammaproteobacteria; order Pseudomonadales; family Pseudomonadaceae; genus Pseudomonas; species Pseudomonas sp. PS01303. The sequence continues at coordinate 16,882 of NZ_JASCPK010000104.1, read as the reverse complement.
GGGCGATTTCGTTTTCGTGGTGCGGGAACTCGAGGTCGCTGCCGCCGCCATGAATGTCGAAGGTCTCGCCGAGGCAGCAGGTGGACATCACCGAGCACTCGATGTGCCAGCCCGGACGCCCGGCGCCCCACGGCGATTCCCAGCTTGGCTCGCCCGGTTTGGTGGCTTTCCACAGCACGAAGTCCAACGGATCCTGCTTGGCTTCGTCGACTTCAATACGCGCGCCGATGCGCAGGTCTTCGATTTTCTTGCGCGACAGTTTGCCGTAGCCCATGAACTTGGCGACGCGGTAGTACACGTCGCCATTGCCCGGGGCGTAGGCGTAACCCTTGTCGATCAAGGTCTGGATCATGCTCAGCATGCCCGGAATATGATCGGTGGCACGCGGCTCCATGTCCGGTTTGAGGATGTTGAGACGCGCCTCGTCCTCGTGCATCGCGGTGATCATGCGCTCGGTCAGCGCGTCGTACGGCTCGCCGTTTTCGCGGGCACGATTGATGATCTTGTCTTCAATGTCGGTGATGTTGCGCACGTACGTCAGGTTGTAACCGCTGAAGCGCAACCAGCGGGTCACCAGGTCGAACGCGACCATGCTACGGCCATGGCCGATGTGGCAGTAGTCATACACGGTCATCCCGCAGACGTACATGCGCACATTGTTGCCATCCAGCGGTTTGAAGACTTGTTTGCTCTTGGTGAGCGTGTTGTAAATCGTCAGCACTTTTAATTTCCTTGACGCTGAATCACTGGCCCCACGAATCACGCAGGGTCACGGTACGGTTGAATACCGGCTGACCTGGTTTCGAGTCCTTCAAATCGGCGACGAAGTAGCCTTCGCGCTCGAACTGGAAACGGTCTTCCGGCTGTGCATTGCCAAGCGATGGCTCCGCACGACAACCGGTGAGTACCTGCAGCGAATCAGGGTTGATGTTGTCGAGGAAACTTGCGCTGTCTTCGGCCTTCTCAGGGTTGGCCGAGCGGAACAGACGATCGTACAGACGCACTTCGCACTCGACGCTGGCCGCGGCCGGTACCCAGTGGATCACGCCTTTGACCTTGCGGCCTTCAGGGTTTTTACCGAGGGTTTCCGGGTCGTACGAGCAACGCAGTTCGACGATGTTGCCGTCGGCGTCCTTGATCGCTTCGTCGGCACGGATCACATAGCTGCCACGCAGACGTACTTCGCCGGCGGGTTCGAGGCGCTTGTAGCCCTTTGGCGGCTCTTCCATGAAGTCGTCACGGTCGATGTAGATTTCCCGGGCGAACGGCAGCGCACGCACGCCCATGTCTTCTTTCGGGTGGCGCGGCAGTTCGAGGTTCTCGACCTGGCCTTCCGGGTAGTTGGTGATCACGACTTTCAGTGGACGCAGGACGCACATGGCGCGCGGCGCGGTGTGGTCGAGGTCATCACGGATGCTGAATTCGAGCATGCCGAAGTCAACCACGCCGTCGGAACGGTTGGTGCCGACCATTTCGCAGAAGTTGCGGATCGATTTCGGCGTGTAGCCACGGCGGCGGAAACCCGACAGCGTGGACATGCGCGGGTCGTCCCAGCCATGCACGTGCTTTTCATCGACCAGTTGCTTGAGCTTGCGCTTGCTGGTGATGGTGTAGTTGAGGTTCAGACGGCTGAACTCGTACTGACGCGGATGCGCCGGCACTGGCAGCGCGTCGAGGAACCACTCGTACAGCGGACGATGGCTTTCGAATTCCAGGGTGCAGATCGAATGAGTGATGCCTTCGATGGCGTCCGACTGACCGTGGGTGAAGTCGTAGTTCGGGTAGATGCACCACTTGTCGCCGGTCTGGTGGTGATGGGCGTGGCGGATGCGGTACATGATCGGGTCGCGCAGGTTCATGTTCGGCGAGGCCATGTCGATCTTCGCACGCAGCACGCGGGCGCCGTCCGGGAACTCACCGGCGCGCATGCGGGCGAACCAGTCGAGGTTCTCTTCGACGGAGCGGTCGCGGAACGGGCTGTTTTTGCCCGGCTCGGTCAAGCTGCCACGGTATTCCTTGGCTTGCTCCGGGGTCAGGTCGTCGACGTAGGCCTTGCCAGCCTTGATCAGCTCAACGGCCCAATCGTGCAACTGGTCGAAATACTGCGAGGCGTAGCGCACTTCGCCGGACCATTCAAAGCCCAGCCATTTGACGTCGGCTTCGATCGCGTCGATGTATTCCTGGTCTTCCTTGGCCGGGTTGGTGTCGTCGAAACGCAGGTGCGTGACGCCGCCGAACTCCTGGGCTAAGCCGAAGTTCACGCAGATCGACTTGGCGTGGCCGATGTGCAGGTAGCCGTTGGGCTCAGGCGGGAAACGCGTGACGATCTGGGTGTGCTTGCCCGAGTCCAGGTCTGCCTGGATGATCGGCCGCAGGAAATTGACCGGCACGGCGGGGCCGGACTTGGCATTCGAGGTAGGGTCGACAGTGGGCTTGCTCATAGGATCCTTGACTTACAGGTGCGCGGCCGCAGTGGGGGCCAGACAAAACAAAGCCGCTATCATAGCCGATGCTGTCAAGGGGCTGACAGAGCAGGCCCTATAAAGGCATGCATTTAATCGCCGGGATTTGAAAAACTGCCTCGAAATTCGCGCCTGTCACGCTAAACTGCGCACCTTGGCCCACGCTGGCTGAACCGGTTTGGGGGCTCGATGTCCCAAAACCACGAATTCCTCTAAAGAGAAGCGATCATGACTCAAGTCAAACTGACCACCAACCATGGCGACATCGTCATCGAACTGAACGCTGACAAGGCGCCGATCACCGTCGCCAACTTCATCGAGTACGTGAAAGCCGGTCACTACGAAAACACTGTTTTCCACCGTGTCATCGGTAACTTCATGATCCAGGGCGGCGGTTTCGAGCCAGGCATGAAAGAAAAGAAAGACAAGCGTCCAAGCATCCAGAACGAAGCTGACAACGGTCTTTCCAACGACAAGTACACCGTTGCCATGGCTCGCACCATGGAGCCGCATTCGGCTTCCGCGCAGTTCTTCATTAACGTTGCCGACAACTCTTTCCTCAACCACAGCGGCAAGAACACTCAGGGCTGGGGTTACGCGGTATTCGGTAAAGTGACCGCCGGCACCGACGTTGTCGACAAGATCAAAGGCGTGTCGACCACCATGAAGTCCGGCCACCAGGACGTACCAGCAGACGACGTGATCATCGAGAAAGCCGAGATCATCGAGAAAGCCGAGATCATCGAAGCGTGATATTGCTGATTTCAGACTTGCATCTGGAAGAGGAGCGCCCGGACATCACCCGGGCGTTTCTGGATTTGCTCGCCGGACGCGCCCGCTCGGCGAGTGCGTTGTACATTCTTGGCGACTTCTTTGAAGCGTGGATTGGCGACGACGCCATGACGCCCTTCCAGCGTTCCATCTGCCAGGCCCTGCGCCAATTGAGCGACAGCGGCACGGCGATTTTTCTGATGCACGGCAATCGCGACTTCATGCTCGGCAAGGCGTTCTGCAAAGAAGCCGGCTGCACGCTGCTGAAAGATCCGAGTGTCGTGCAGTTTTACGGCGAGCCGGTGCTGCTGATGCACGGCGACAGCCTCTGCACCCGCGACGTCGGCTATATGAAGCTGCGCCGCTATCTGCGCAACCCGCTCACGCTGTTTATCCTGCGAAACCTGCCGCTGAGCAGCCGCCACAAACTGGCGCGCAAACTGCGCAGCGAGAGCAAGGCGCAGACGCGGATGAAGGCCAATGACATTGTCGATGTCACGCCGGAAGAGATTCCGCGGATCATGCAGGAGTTTGGGGTGAAAACCCTGATCCACGGCCACACCCATCGCCCGGCGATTCACAAGTTGCAGACTGGTGATGAAGCGGCAAAGCGGATTGTGCTGGGGGATTGGGATCGTCAGGGTTGGGCGTTGCAGGTGGATGAGAGCGGGTATGCGCTGGCGCCGTTCGATTTCGCCCCACCACCGGCCCTGCCCGCCCCGAGCGCATGATCGTTCCCACGCTCCGCGTGGGAATGCAGCCCGGGACGCTCCGCGTCCCATTCAGAGCCGAACGCAGAGCGTCCGTTGAGGCATTCCCACGCAGAGCGTGGGAACGATCTTGCGGGATCAGTGACCGCTGGCGGCCGGGCCTGCCTTGGCGGCAAACGGCGGCTTCGCCAGCCACACAATCAAAATCAACCCCATAAACCCCCACCCCAGCAGCGTGAAGTAATCCACGGTCGACAGCATGTACGCCTGACTGGTCAGCACATGATCCAGTTGCGCATACGCCGGGTTGCTCGCCCCGCCCAACTGGTTCAGCGCCTCCCGCGTCGCCGGTTCATACGTACTGATGCTCTCGCTCATATACGCATGATGCTGGTCAGCCCGACGAATCCAGATCCACGTAGTCAGCGAAGCCGCGAAGCTGCCGCCCAACGTCCGCAGGAATGTGGCAAGACCGGCGCCGTCGGCGATCTGGTTTGGTGGCAAGTCCGACATCAGAATGCTCAGGGTCGGCATGAAGAACAGCGCCACGCCAATGCCCATGAACAGTTGCACCAGCGCGATATGCTGGAAATCGACTTCGTTGGTGAACTCGGCGCGCATAAAGCAGCTCAAGCCAATCGCCAGGAACGCGATGCCGGCGAGTAAACGCAGGTCGAACTTGTGCGCGTACTTGCCGACAAACGGCGACAGCAGCACCGGCAGAATCCCGATCGGCGCCACGGCCAGACCGGCCCAGGTCGCGGTGTAGCCCATTTGCGTTTGCAACCACTGCGGCAGGATCAGGTTGATACCGAAGAAGCCGGCGTAACCTAACACCAACACCAGCGTGCCGATGCGGAAGTTGCGGTAAGCGAACAGCCGCAGATTCACCACCGGGTGGCGGTCAGTCATTTCCCAGATCACGAACACCGCCAGCGCCACCACGGAAATCGCCGCGCCGATGATGATGAAATTCGACTCAAACCAGTCGAGGTCGTTGCCCTTGTCGAGGATCACCTGCAACGCGCCGACGCCGATGATCAGCGTGATCAGACCGACGTAGTCCATCGGCTGACGGCTGGTTTCCACCGGACGTTTGGCCAGTTGCGAACGCACCACCATCACCGCAAAAATCCCGATCGGCACGTTGATGAAGAAGATCCACGGCCAGCTATAGCTGTCAGTAATCCAGCCACCGAGAATGGGGCCTGCAATCGGCGCAACCACCGTGACCATCGCCAATAACGCGAGGGCCATGCCTCGCTTCGCGGGGGGATAGACCGCGATCAACAGGGTTTGCGTCATCGGATAGAGCGGCCCGGCGACCAGGCCTTGCAGGACGCGGAAGCCGATCAGTTCCGGCATCGACGTCGAGATACCGCAGAGAAACGAGGCCAGCACGAACAGAATCGTCGCCCAGAGAAACAGTTTCACCTCACCGAAACGCCGACTGAGCCAACCGGTCAGCGGCAACGCAATCGCGTTGCTCACGGCGAACGAGGTGATCACCCAGGTGCCCTGCTCCGAACTCACCCCGAGGTTGCCGGAAATCGTCGGCAGCGCCACGTTGGCGATGGTGGTGTCGAGCACTTGCATGAACGTCGCCAGCGACAGACCGATGGTGCTGAGCAACAGGCTGGGCGGCGTGAAAGAAGCGTTATTGCTCATCGCGAATCCTTTGAAACCGGGTTGACGCTGCGTCTGTTACAGACGCGGCTGCCCATGCGGAAAACAATCTATGGGATAAGGAAAACTACTGTGGCGAGGGGATTTATCCCCGTTGGACTGCGCAGCAGTCCCGTCTTTTCCTGATCCAAAGAGGGGTCGCTGCGCGACCCAACGGGGATAAATCCCCTCGCCACAAGGAATTCCTTTTCCCAGATCAATCCCTGTACCTCAGATAAATCCCCTGACCACAGGTGCGATCTCAGCGTTGCGCGGTTTTGCTCGCCGCGGCGCTGTTGTCGTGGATCAGTTGCGCGATCATCGCGTCGGCGTCGGCCAGTTGCTGATCGTAGATATTGGTGGTGAACGAGGCCTTTTGCGGTGGCTGCTGCGCCAGCATCGGGCCGCTCTGGTCGTGCAGGTTCACTTCAACGTTGGTCGACAGACCGACGCGCAGTGGGTGCTTGGCCAGTTCTTCGGCGTTGATGTGGATGCGCACCGGTACACGCTGAACGATCTTGATCCAGTTCCCCGTAGCGTTCTGCGCAGGCAGCAGCGCAAACGCACTGCCCGTACCGGCGCCGAGGCTGTCGACGGTGCCGCTGTATTTCACATCGCTGCCGTACACATCGGATTCGATGTCCACCGGCTGACCGATGCGCATGTCGCGCAGTTGGGTTTCCTTGAAGTTGGCGTCGATCCACAGTTGATCCAGCGGAATCACCGCCATCAGCGCAGTACCCGGTTGCACACGCTGACCAAGTTGCACGGTGCGCTTGGCCACGTAACCAGTGACCGGCGCGATCAAGGTGCTGCGCGCATTGGTCAGGTAAGCCTGACGCAATTCAGCGGCGGCCTGCATCACGTCCGGGTGCGAAGAGACCACGGTGTCATCGACCAGCGCGCTGGTGGTTTTCAATTGCTGTTTGGCATTGGCCAAGGCGTTTTGCGCCGAGGTCAGGTCGTCGCGAGCGTGGGACAGTTCTTCCTGAGAAATCGCGCCGCCAGCGGCAAGGTTCTTCCGGCGATTGAAGTTGTCCTGGGCCTTCTGCACTTCGGCCTGTTGCGCGTTGACCTGGGCTTTCATGCCATCCACGTTGCTGTACAGACCGCGCACCTGACGCACGGTGCGCGCCAGTTTCGCCTGGGCACTTTGCAGGCCGACTTCGGCATCGTTCGGGTCGAAGTTGATCAGCACCTGACCTTCGTGAACCAGATCACCATCGTCAGCACCGATGCTGACCACAGTGCCGGTGACCAGCGGCGTGATTTCCACAACGTTGCCATTCACGTAGGCGTCGTCGGTGCTTTCGTTAAAGCGCCCGATGAACTCGTGATACGCCCACACGCCAGCGCAGGCGAGCAGGACGACAACGGCCAGCACCACCAGCATCACTTTGCGTTTGCGCGGGTTGCCGTTGTCCGGGGTGTTGTCTTGAGCTTGAGTGTTTTCGGCAGTGGCCATGACAATTACCTTGAATTAGTTGTGCGGCGTGGCTGGGGTGGCGTTGGCTGCGGTCAGGGTCTGCCCCTGGAAGCCGCCGCCCAGCGCTTGCATCAGTTGAATCGACAGGTCGATCTGCTCGGCATTGAGGTTGGCCAGTTGACGCTGGGCCTGCAGCAATTGCTGCTCGATGCTGAGCACGTCCAGGTAGTTGCCGATGCCGGAACCGTAACGCTGGACGACGGTGTTGTAAGAATCCTGAGCAATCTCGGTGGCGTGTTGCTGCGCGCCGATCTGCCGGCCGATATCACGCAACTGGTTGATCGTGTCGCTGACATCGCCCAGTGCTTGCACCAGATTTTTGTTGTACTGCGCCACTGCCAGATCGTAATCGGCGTCGCGCGCATCGAGGTTGGCGCGCAGGCGTCCGCCGTCGAAGATCGGCACCGAAATGGTCGGGGCAATGTTGAAGAAGCGACTGGCCGAACCAAACATCGCGTCACCCAACAAAGATTCGGCACCGGCCGAGGCCGACAGGTTCAAGTTGGGATAGAAGCGGGTTTTCGCCGAGTCGATGTCTTTGCTCGCGGCTTCTACACGCCAGCGTGCGGCGACCAAATCCGGACGACGACCGAGCAGCTCGGCCGGCAATACCGACGGCACTGCGACAGCACTGGCTTGCAGGACTTTCGGCCGGGCAATTTCATTGCCGCGATCCGGGCCTTTGCCGAGCAGTACGGCCAGCGCAATTTTGGCGCTGTTCAGGCGTTTTTCCGCGTCGATCAGGTTGGCCTCAGACGTGGCTTCCAGACTTTGCGTTTGTTGGTATTGATACTGGCTGTCGATCCCGGCGCTCAGGCGACGCTGGCTCAGGTCGAGCATTTGTTTGGTGCGTTTGAGGTCGTCGTTGGACAGGTCATAAACGATGTGCGCCTGACCGAGATCGCTGTAAGCGCGAGCGACGTCGGCAGCGAGGGTCAACTGCGCAGCCTGACGATCGACTTCGGCGGCGCGGGCCTGACCGAGTGCAGCTTCCCAGGCATCGCGCTGGCCGCCCCACAGGTCGAAGTTGTAATTGAAGCCGGCGCTGACATTACGCACGGTGGCGTAGGCATCGCCCTGCCCCAGCGGATCCTGATCCTTGGCCAGGCGCGAACGGCTGATGCCGGCGCTGGCGTCGAGGGTCGGATAGCGTTCGGCATCGGCGGCATAGGCGGCGGCGCTGGCCTGGTGGGCGCGCGCTGCGGCGATCTGCATGTCCGGGCTGTCGTGCAGGGCTTCGCGGATCAAGCCGTCGAGTTGCGGATCGCCGAGGCTGGTCCACCAATCGCTTTTCGGCCATGCGGCTGGCGACAGGGTCACGCCGTTGAGGGATTGGCCGACTTTCAGGTTTTTCGCATCAAGGTTCTGGCCTTGAGTGTCGAGGCCGCTGTAGTTGGCGCAACCGGCGAGGATCATCGCCGACAGCACCAGCGTGAGGCTTCTGCGCAAGGTTTTACCGCTCATTGTGTTCACCTAACCGCTGGATAGTGATCGGGTCACCGGCTGCCAGCAGGATTTTCTTGAGGATGTATTCCAGGGTCTGCAACTCGTCCGGAGTGACGGCGCCCGCCAGTTCATTCATCGCGTTGGCGCCGATGTGCGGCAGGCGATCGGCCAGTAACTGGCCTTGCTCGGTCAGGGTCAGTTGCACCTGACGGCGGTCGCCTTCGCTGCGTTGGCGAGCCAGAAAACCTTTCTGCTCCAGACGATCGAGCATGCGCGTCATCGAACCGCTGTCGAGCGACAGATGCCGGCACAGTTCGGCCGGGGTATCGACGCCGTACTGAGCCATGATGATCAACACCTTGAACTGCGCGGCGGTGATGCCGTGGGGTTCCATGTGGGTGTCGATGATCCGGTCTTTGAGCAGCGCAGCACGGCCAAGCAACAGGCCGAGATGGCAGTGTTTGAATTCGTCCGGGGTGAAATGCTTCATTTGCTCACCTAATAACTGCCTAGGCAGTGAATGTATGTCGAGATGTTACTGCCTAGGCAGCGAATGTCAACGCAATAGTTAGGTTGCTTAGCAATTAGTTGACCAGTGGGCTTGGTTTTTGTGTTGCCCGCGCGGACGCCTTCGCGAGCAAGCTCGCTCCCACAGGGTCATGTATCACCTGTGGGAGCGAGCCTGCTCGCGAAGGAAGCGACTCGGTTTTGGAGGGGGGCGCGGTTAGAAATCGCGCTTGTAGAAGATATCCAGCGAACTCGCGGCTTGGTTTTTGTGTTGCTCGCGCGGACGCCTTCGCGAGCAAGCCCGCTCCCACACTGGATCTCCATTCGACGCAAATTTTGTGTCCGCTGGAGATCCCCTGTGGGAGCGAGCCTGCTCGCGAAGGGTACGACTCGGTTTAGGAGGTAGCGCGGTCTAGAAATCGCGCTTGTAGAAGATATCCAGCGAACTCGCGACGCCACTCGCCGCTTCGACGTAGACCTTTTTGCTCAGCTTGTAGCGCAAGGCAATGGTGCTGGCCGGTTCAAACACGCCAACGCCATAACGCAAACTGAGCTTCTCGGTAATGTTGCCGCTGGCCACCACGCTGGTGGCATCGCCGCTGCCCGCCGTGTCGAGCTGGAAGTCCTGAATCCCGAGATCCTTGGCCAGGCTGCTGGTCACCCCGGCGCTGCCCATCAAGCCCAACCCCAACGCCGCTTGCGCGAGCATGTTGTTGTCTTCGCCGTTGGTGCTCAGCGGACGGCCGAGTACCAGATAGGACAGCGCCTGCTCCTGGCTCATCGCCGGTTCGGAGAAGATCTGCGTGGTCGGCTGTTCGGCGCTGCCGCTGAGGCGGATACCGGCGATCACGTCGTCGGTCTGGCGAATCGCTTCGATGTCCAGATACGGCTGATCGATGGGCCCGGCGAACAGCAGGCGCGCACGCCGCACAGACAAGCGCTGACCGTAAGCACTGTATTTGCCATCGTTGAGCCACAGCTCGCCACGGGTGTCCATGTTGTCGCCGATGTGCACATGCCCCTGCACATTAGCGGTCAGGCCAAATCCGGCGAAGGCGAGTTTGTCGTCGCCAACCTCCACGTCGATGTCCATTTTCATGGCCATCGGCGGTTTGCCCTCTTCGGTCTGCGCGCCGACGATGATCGTGTCGTCAGAGACTTTCACCGTCGATGGCGGCAGTTCACGCACGGTGATTTCGCCTTTCGGCACCCGCACTTTACCGGCGATTTTCAGCTCATCGCCGGCCATGGAAATTTTCAGATCCGGCGCCATTTCAAGCTTGGCGTACGGTTCGACAGTGACCGGCAACTGCGTGCCTTTCAGCGCCAGATCGACCACCAGCGCCTGCCCCCAGGCGACGTTACCGTTCAAGCTGCCCTGCCCGCTCTTGCCGCTTTTCCAGCCGCCGTCCAGACGCACCGATTCACCGGCGATCAATGCGGTGAGTTGCAGATCCTGCAGCTCCATCGGCAACTCGGCGCCGGACACTTCGCCGTCACTGAGTTGCACCGTGCCGTTGACCAGCGGCGCCAGCAGACCACCGGAAATCGTGCCGCTGCCGTTCAGGCGCCCGGTGAGTTTCTCGACCATCGGCACAAACGGCCGCGCCACCGACAGATCCAGACCGGTGAGGCGGAACGAGCCGCTCAGCGGTTTGTTTTTCGGCAGTGGATTGAGCTGCGCCTGCACCATCAGTTCGCCGAGCTTGCCGCCGACGAAGTTGAGATCAGTGTCGACGCGCTTCGGTGTGAGTTTGCTGGTGAGCTTGAGCGTCTGGTACGGGAAGTCCAGCCACTGATCCTTTTCTTTCATGCGCAAGGTGCCGCCGCTGGCGTCGATGCTGACCACGCCGTTCGGGCCGCTGGCCGGCAGATCCAGTTGCAGATCGGCGTTGAGCTTGCCCTGCCAGGCGAAATCCTTCGGCAGCCATTGCGCGAGGCTTTCGATCGGGAACTGCTTGAGGTGGTAGCGCAGTTTCGGCTCGGGCATCAGCCGTTGGTCTTCACCGCACAGGCTGGCATTGCCGGACATCCAGCAATGCGCGCCGAAGTTGATTTTGCCGTCAGCCAGACGTTCGAGTTTGGCCGGGTTTTGCAGCTTCCAGTCCTGGCCACCGGCCTGAATATCACCGCTGGCCAAACGGCCGCGCCAGTTGCCCTTGTCCAGATTGCCGTCGAGACCGAGGGCCAGTTTCAGCTTCGGCCCGAGCAGGTCGAGGCTGAGTTTCTGGCTCTTGATGTCGCCTTGAGCGCTGGCGGTCAGCGTGCCCAAAGACGTATCCCCGGCCTGAATGCCGCTGCCCTTGAGGTCGATTTTCGCCCGTTGCGCACTGTCGAGGGTGGCGTCGAGGGTGAGGCTTTGCAGGCGATTATCCTGGAACGCCAGTTGCGAACCTTGCAGACCGAGTTTGCCCTGCGGGGCTTTCAGCGTGCCGGCGACATCGACGCGGCCGTTGATCTGCCCGCGCAATTCTGGCCAAAGCTGAGCCAGACGCGCCAGTTTGATGTCGATCTGCCCGGTGAGTTTCTGTTGCAGGCTGCCCTTGCCGTTGATGCTGTTGTCGCCGAGGCGGATTTGCAGGGCATTCAGGTTCCACTGTTCGCCAGCGCCGTCGGCCTTGGCTTGCAGGATCGCCGGTTGCCCGCGCAGTTTGCCTTTGAGGTCGAGATCAGCGGTCAGGCTCAGGCGCTGGTTTTTCATCTCGCCTTTGCTTTTCAGCGGCCCGGCCAAGGTGCCCGGCAACTCAGCGACCCAATACGCCGGGTTCAGCGCCGACAGATCCAGCGCCGTGTCCCAGGCGATGCCGTCGGCGAACTGCACGTTGACGTGCCCTTCAGCCTTGCCCTGCCCCGCTTGCATTTTCAGTTGCGGCAAAGCGATCTGCTTGAGGTTGCCGCTGAACGGGCTGCTCAGAGTGAACGCGCCCGCCGGGCCATCCAGTGCGGCGGCGAAGTTGCCGAGGTATTGGCCGTCGGTGTAGGAGACTTCGCCGGTGAAGGTACGCAAAGCGACTTGCGGCTCGTCGATTTCGTTATAGAGCCGGTGCCACGGGAAATCCTGCCAATTGATGTTGGCTTGCGCCGTGAGGCCTTTGCTCCAGTCAACGCTGCCGGTGAGCTTGAGGCTTTGCTTGTCGTTGGCGCTCAGGTCGAGGCCGGCGATTTGCGCGCCACTGGCGTCGACTTTGCCTTTCAGCAACAACGCGACCGGGCCTTGATCGGCGGGCAGCGCAGCGTTGCCGTTTAACTGGTAACCGTTTTTCAGGTCGCCTTCGGCGGTCAGCAGCAGTTGATTAAGTTGCAGGGTGTCCGGCAGATCGGCGCTCGGTTTGAACGCGTCGCTGGTAATGCGCAGCTTGGCCGGCAGGTTTTCCACCAGTGGTTGCAACTCGCCGTTCAATTGGCCGTCGAGGTAGCCACGACTGTCGGCGTGCAGGTTGAGGGTTTTCAGCAGGTCGCCGTCGATTTTTAGCGCCAGCGTCCATGGGCCCTTATCCGGCGATGGCAACGTCAGGTCACCGGCGATGTTCAGCGGCCAGTTACCGGTCGGCGCGAGGGTGCCGGACAGGTTCAGGCTGAGGTCGTCGCGCTGCAATTTGATGCTTTCAATCTGCATGCCCTGAGCAGTCCAGTGCGCCGCCAGTTGCAACCCTTTCAGTTGTTCGCTGCCGTTAAACAGCAGACTGCCGACCTGCACGTCGCCCAGCTCGATCGCCACCGGCAATTGCAGATCCGGCAGTTTGATCGGGCCGCTTTCAGTGGTTTCTTCACTCGGCGGAAATTGCAGGATGACCTGATCAGCCTTGAGCTGTTCGATGCACAGAGTCATGCGCGTCAGGCACAGCGGCGACCAGGCGAAAATCGCCTTGTTCAGCTCGACGCGGCTGGTGTCTTGCTGCCAGAGCAGATGATCGGCGCTCCACTGGCCACCGAGACGACCCTGAAAATTCTCGACGCTGAGGCCCGGCACCAGCCCCAGCACCCAACGGCTGCCGGCCTGCGTGCCGAGCACCGTGGCGACGCTCAATGCAATCAACAACACCAACGCCAATAGCGCGAGTGCCGTTATTTTCAAACCACGCTTCACAGCTCAGGCCCCATGGAAAAGTGCAGCCGGATGCCGCCGTCGTCGTCGAGTGCGTGGGCCAGGTCGAGGCGGATCGGCCCGACCGGCGAGACCCAGCGCACACCAATACCGACCCCGGTCTTGAGGTTCGGCAGTTCGAGTTTATTGAAAGAGTTGCCCTGATCGACGAAGGTCGCCACGCGCCATTTTTCCGCGATCGAGTACTGGTATTCAACGCTGCCGGCGACCATGTAGCGGCCACCGATGCGATCGCCCTCGGAGTTTTCCGGGGACAGGCTCTGGTAGTCGTAACCGCGCACGCTCTGATCGCCACCGGCGAAGAAGCGCAGCGACGGCGGCACCGATTTATAGCCGTTGGTGGCGCTACCGCCGACCTGCACGCGACCGAGCAAGCGGTGTTTGTCGAACACCGTGGTCAGGCCTTTGACCAGCGCGGTGCCATATAGAAGGTTGTTATCGGAACCGAGGCCTTCCTTCGCCACTTTGCTTTCGAAGCTCAGGCGATAGCCGTTGTGCGGGTCGATGCGGTTGTCGCTTTTCAGGTACGAGTAGCTGATGCCGGGCATCAGCAAGGTGCTCAGGCCCGAGTCGTCACCGAGTTCGTACTCTTCGCGCTGCCATTTCAGCGAGATCACCCGCTGCCAGCCGCTCGGCAATTTGCTGTGCCATTCCGGTCCAAAGGTCAGCAGTTTGCTCAACGTGTCGGAGCCGTCGATGTCTTCAAATTGATAGCCGCCGGCCCAGCGCAGTTTGTCGGTCAGTGGCGGGTCGAGCGGGATGTCGTAGAACAGCCCGACGTTTTGCCGTGGCGCCGAGAGTTCGGCCTCCCAGCCATAACTGTCGCCCTGCGGGTTGACCCAATGACGCGTCCAGTTGGCTTTGATACGTGGGCCGACGTCGGTCGAGTAACCGAGGCCAAGGCCCATGGTGCGTGGTTTGCGCGTGTCGAGTTTGACGTCAACCGGAATCACATCATTCTTCGCGGCAGTCGGTGCGGCATCGACGCGCACGCCTTCGAAATAGCCGCTCGATTGCAGGTCGCGGTTGAGTTCAGCGATCAGCTCCGAGTCGTACGGCTCGCCTTCCTTGAACGGCACCATGCGTTGCAGCAGGTCTTCGTCGAACGGCGTGTCGCCTTCGAATTTGACGCGGCCCAGCGCGTAACGCGGGCCGCTGTCGTAGATCAATTCAACGTCGGCGACACCCGCGCGCGGGTCGACCAAGAGTTTTTGGCTGGTGAAGTGGCCGCTAAAGAAGCCGAAGCGTGAAGCCTGATTCTGAATAATTCTTTTGGCGTCTTCATAACGCCCATGATTGAGCACCGCGCCGGACTTGAGCACGTCGCTTTTCGGTACACGAAAGGATTTGAGGGAGGCCGCCGGGCCGTCAACGCGGATGGTGACGTTGCGCAGACGAATCGGTTCGCCGGGATCGATGTTCAGCACCAGGCGCGGTTTTTCGCCGCCCTTCACGTCACTTTCAATCTGCGGCTGGTAGTAGCCCAACGCCTGGGCCGCTTTGCGCGCCTGCTCTTCGGCACCGCGACTGAAGCGCAGCAAGGCTTCTTCGTCACGGTCACCGAGGCTGCCGATATAGCCTTCTATATTGGCCTTCAGTTCATCGTTGGACGGTTTGATCCGCACATCCAATTCACTTTGCGCCAGCGCCGCGCAGCTGGATAACAGCATGAGCACGCCACTGGTAAATCTTCCTGGAAACTTCATAGGCGCGGATGCTATCACGAGCTTGGGAGCGTGATAGATCAAGACTTGTCTCGAAAAGTTCGACGCTTAAGCAGTCGCCGTTTGTAACACTTGCGGATTGGCGTGGAAAAATACGTGTTCTCGCACCGGGCCGACGGCAACCTCGCCGATCTCCTCGTAACCCTGCCTTTTATAGAATTCCAGATAACGTGGATTGCCGGTGTCGAGCACCACGCCTTGCGACGTTTCATCGACGGCGCACCAGTTGTGCACGGCGGTCAGCAGTTGCTCACCAAAGTGTTTGCCCTGGAACTGCGGATGAATGCCCAGCAGCGGCAGCATGTGCACTGACTCGGTCGGCACGCACGCGGAAACGGCGTCGTGGTATTCGAGATAGCGGCGGGTGCAGCGGAAACCGGTGCTGAGCACCATGCGCAGGCGCCAGGCCCAACTTTCGGTGATGCCCAAGCGTCGTTGCGGTGGCGCGATCAGGGCGATGCCGATCAAGCGGTCGTTGACCAACAGGCCGATGGCCGGCAACTCCTGGAGGAAATGCTGTTTGACCAATTCACGCACGGTGGCGCGTACGCGTTGTTCGTAGCCTGGGCGCTCGGCTTCGAACAGGTAGCCGAAGGTCGGTTCGTGGCGATAGGCCTGATAGAGCAGCGATCGGGCTTCGCGGGAATAGCCGCGGTCGAGCATATGAATGTCGGCGATGGCGGTCTGGGTTTCAGGCATGACAGTGATTCTCCCCGGGGCGCGTCAAATGGCGGCGCTCTTGTTGGTACGAACCTTTTGGCGTTGGCACAGTTCCCCACAGGTATAGACCAACTCGGGATCTTCATCGACTGGGTGGACGCCTTCGCGAGCAAGCTTTGCTCCTACAAGGATTCTGGGCGCCTGCTTTTGTAGGAGCAAAGCTTGCTCGCGATAGCGCCATTGCACACACCAAAAATCCCACAGCCAAAAATGATTTCTCCCACCCCACACTGGCCCATCTCCCCCATGTCAGCTAGCATCGCCCTTTTGCCAGGACTGCCGACCATGAAGATCGTTTCCTTCAACATCAACGGACTGCGCGCCCGTCCGCATCAGCTGGCAGCGCTGATCGAAAAACACCAGCCGGACGTGATCGGCCTGCAGGAAACCAAGGTTCACGACGACCAGTTCCCGCTGGAAGAAGTCCGCGCCCTCGGCTACCACGTGTATTTCCACGGGCAGAAAGGTCACTACGGCGTAGCGATGTTGTCGCGTCAGGAACCGATCGCCATTCACAAGGGTTTCGCCACCGACGACGAAGACGCCCAGCGGCGCTTTATCTGGGGCACCTTCGCCGACGCCAATGGCGTGCCGGTGACGATCATGAACGGCTATTTCCCACAGGGCGAAAGCCGCGACCACCCGACCAAATTCCCCGCCAAGCAGCGTTTCTACAGCGATCTGCAAGCACTGCTGGAAAGCCAGTTCCACAACGAACAACCGGTCGTGGTGATGGGCGATGTGAACATTTCCCCGGAAGACTGCGACATCGGCATCGGCCCGGACAACATGAAGCGCTGGCTGAAAACCGGCAAATGCAGCTTCCTGCCGGAAGAGCGCGAGTGGATGGCGCGCCTGAAGAACTGGGGCCTGACCGACAGCTATCGCCACCTCAACCCGGACGTGACCGACATGTTCAGCTGGTTCGATTACCGCAGCCGTGGTTTTGAGGATGAGCCGAAGCGCGGGTTGCGCATTGACGTGATTCTGGCGTCGCATGGTTTGCTGCCGCGAGTGAAGGCGGCGGGCGTGGATTATGAATTGCGCGGGATGGAAAAACCGTCCGACCATGCGCCGATCTGGCTGGAACTGGCCTGATCCTCGAATCACCAGAACCCCATATGGCTATGGGGTTCTTTACTCAGATGACCTGAATTGGGTGGCCAGTAGAAGTACCTGTGGCGAGGGGATTTATCCCCGATGGGGTGCGAAGCGCCCCCATATTCTTCCTGTTAAACCGCATTCAAAGGTTTTGGGTCGGCTTCGCCAACCATCGGGGATAAATC
>NZ_JASCPK010000103.1:0-21490 GCF_029959385.1 Pseudomonas sp. PS01303 | reverse complement strand
CTGTGGGAGCGAGCCTGCTCGCGAAAGCGTGCTGTCAGTTACGACTTTGGTGACAGGACTTCCGCATTCGCGAGCAGGCTCGCTCCCACAGGGTCAAGTGGTATGCACAAAAATCTGACAAATTTGTCATCCCGCACTCAGCTGGCTGTCAGCCTTGATCTACGATCATCCTGCTGGTCTGTCTTGTAGCAACTGGAAACACTCCGTTGAAGCCGGGCAGGAAAAACCGGTCAAAATACGTTCTTTTTCGACCGCCACTCGACTCGAGAACCTGTCATGCGAACCCCTCTACGTCTGCTCACCCTGAGCGCCCTGTTCATTTCTTCCCTGGCGCAAGCCGCCGATCTGATCCCGATCGAAGTTCACCGCGACGCCAATTGCGGCTGCTGCAAGAAGTGGATCAGCCACCTCGAAGCCAACGGTTTCAAAGTTGAAGACCATGTTGAAAGCGACATGAGCAGCTTCAAACAACAACACGGCGTGCCACCGCGTCTGGCGTCGTGCCACACCGCAATCATCAATGGCAAATTCGTCGAAGGCCATGTGCCGGCCGATCAAGTGCTGGCCCTGAGCAAGCGCGATGATCTGCTCGGTGTCGCCGCGCCGGGCATGCCGATGGGCTCGCCGGGCATGGAAATGGATGGCATGAGCGATGCTTATCAAGTGATCGGCTTGAAGAAGAACGGCACTGACGTCGTGGTGGCGGACTACCCGGCTCATTGATGGGTGCAGCATACGTCGGGCTGTTTTTTGCCGCGTTCGGTGCGGCAACGTTATTGCCGTTGCAGTCCGAGGCGTTACTGGTCGGGTTGATCGTCAGCGAGCGCTACTGGCTGTGGGGGTTGTTGGCGGTAGCGACGCTGGGCAATGTGCTCGGCTCGCTGGTCAATTGGTGGCTGGGGCGCGGGATCGAGCGCTTTCAGGAGCGCCGCTGGTTTCCGGTCAGCGCCAAACACATGGCCACGGCGCGCAAGCACTATGAGCGTTACGGTCATTGGTCGTTGCTGCTGAGTTGGCTGCCGATTATCGGTGACCCACTGACCCTGATCGCCGGCGTCATGCGCGAACCGCTCGGACGCTTTCTGCTGATCGTCACACTCGCCAAAGGCGCGCGCTATGGCGTGCTGGCCCTGTTAACTCTCGGCTGGCTCGGTTGAACCATCAGCCGCCGACATTGCCTGTGTGTTTAACGTCGCCGTAATGCGGCCATTCCAGCATCGGCCGATTTCCATGGAGTTTGTCCCTATGTCCAACTCGTTAAACCGCTGGTTGCCCGGCCTGTTTCTCAGCGCCGCCCTGCCCCTGTTTGCGCATGCCGCCACTGAAACCGCGCCCGCCGAAGGCCCGGCGTATGGCCCGGAACTGCAGGGGTTCGAATACCCTTACACGCTTAAACACTTCGCCTTCCAGTCCCAAGGCAAATCCCTGCAAATGGGTTACATGGACGTCGCCGCTCACGGCAAGGCCAATGGCCGCACCGTGGTGTTGATGCACGGCAAGAATTTTTGCGGCGCGACCTGGGACAGTTCGATCAAAGCACTGAGCGAGGCCGGTTACCGGGTGATCGCGCCGGATCAGATTGGTTTCTGCTCCTCCAGCAAACCCGACAACTATCAGTACAGCTTCCAGCAACTGGCGACCAACACCCAGCAACTGCTGAAAGCGCTGGGCATCCAGAAAGCTACGCTGCTCGGCCACTCCACCGGCGGCATGCTGGCCACGCGTTATGCGCTGCTTTTCCCGGAGCAGGTCGATCAACTGGCGCTGGTTAACCCGATCGGTCTGGAAGACTGGAAGGCCCTTGGCGTGCCCTATCGCAGCGTGGATCAGTGGTATGAGCGCGAACTGAAAGTCTCCGCCCAAGGCATTCGCGACTACGAACGCACGACTTATTACGATGGCCGCTGGAAGCCTGAATTTGATCGCTGGGTCGATATGCTCGCCGGCCTCAGCAAAGGCCCGGGCAAGACCCAGGTCGCGTGGAATTCGGCGCTGATCTACGACATGATTTTCACCCAACCGGTGTATTACGAGTTCAAGGACCTGAAAATGCCGACGCTGTTGTTGATCGGTACCTCCGACACCACGGCCATCGGCAAGGACATTGCGCCACCGGAAGTGAAGGCGAAGATCGGTCACTACGACGTTCTCGGCAAAGAGGTGGCGAAACTGATCCCGCAGTCGACGCTGGTGGAATTCCCCGGCATGGGCCACGCGCCACAAATGGAAGAACCCGAGCAGTTCCACAAAGCGCTGCTGGGCTGGCTGAGCAAAACCAATCCCGTTCATTGATGAGGTAAGGCTGATGGCGGTGCAGATTGCGGTAATCGATGACTGGCAAGACGTGGCCCGCAACGTGGTCGACTGGTCTGTGCTGGACGGCATCGGCGAAGTCACGTTTGAACATGATTACCCGGCGGACAACGCCATTTTGGCGCAACGTCTGGGCCGCTATCAGGTGATTTGCGTGATGCGCGAGCGCACGCGTTTCGATGAGGATTTGCTCAAGCGTCTGCCCAATCTGAAGCTGCTGGTCACCGGCGGCATGCGCAATGCGGCGCTGGACATGCCAGCCGCAGCCAAACTCGGGATCAAGGTCTGCGGCACTGATAGCTACAAACATGCAGCGCCGGAATTGACATGGGCGCTGATCATGGCGGCCACGCGCAATCTGGTGAACGAAGCCAATTCCCTGCGCGCCGGGCAGTGGCAGCAGGGTCTGGGTGGCGACCTGCATGGCAAGACGCTGGGCATTCTCGGCCTCGGCAGCATTGGCCAGCGTGTCGCGCAATTTGGTCAGGTGTTTGGCATGCGCGTTATCGCTTGGAGCGAGAATCTCACGGCTGAGCGAGCTGAACAGGTCGGCGTGACGTACGTCAGCAAGCAGGCGCTGTTCGAGCAGGCGGATGTGTTGTCGGTGCATCTGGTGCTCAGCGAGCGCAGTCGCGGCTTGGTCGATGCGCAGGCGCTGGGCTGGATGAAACCGACGGCGCTGCTGGTGAACACCGCGCGCGGGCCGATTGTTGATGAAGCGGCGCTGATCAAGGCGTTGCAGAAACAGCAGATCGCCGGGGCGGCGCTGGATGTGTACGAACAGGAGCCGTTGCCGGACATGCACCCGTTTCGCACGTTGGACAATGTGCTGGCGACGCCGCATGTCGGGTACGTGAGTCGGCAGAATTATGAGCAGTTCTTTTCGCAGATGATCGAGGATATTAAGAGCTGGGCTGCGGGGGAGCCGATTCGGTTGTTGAATTGAGTCATTTCCTGATTGCGATGGTGAAGGTGCCATCGCCTTCGCGAGCAAGCCCGCTCCCACATTTTTGACCGCGTTCCTTCAGATGGAACGCGATCAACCTGTGGGAGTGGGCTTGCCCGCGAAGGGGCACTAACTGTCGCCCCAACAACAAACTGCCCGCACCACAACAGTGCAACCCCCTCCTTCTCCAGCACAAAATTGTGACTGTTCAGTCACCGTTTTAGCCCCCCGCCCAAAAAAAACCTGCACTTCGTCGGTGCGTTTACCCCTGAAAACTCCGGTTACCGATTAAAGCAAACCGATTGTCGAACAATTTACCCATTTGCCCTCGCCCGCTCTAGGATCTGGCCTAGACTGGTTTTCGGGGCACGAAACCGGTTGGTCACATTCCGGAAAAAAAGTCGAAACTTTTGCACGACGCGGCGGGTCATCACAAAGGTAGGGCCGAAGCGGCTGGTGCAATCCTTGCAATAGCCCAAACACCCATTCTGCTTGCGCGTGTTGGGTAGCGTTTGCTCACCGATGCGTGGCGCGTTTGCGCTTGCCGTACGCAGGAGCTGCCGAAGGCTGCGATCTTTTGATCCTTTAAAAGCCAATGATCGCAGCCTTCGGCAGCTCCTACAGAGAGAACACAAGAATCAGATCAACAACACGGGAGATTCATATGATCAGTGCGGCATTGGATATTCAGGGAGAGCGTGCTCACCAATCGATGGGTGAATCGAGCACCATCAGCGTTCCCGGCAGCCGACAGATCAACGTCCCCGGCACCAAAACGCTGACGCCAGTAGCAAGTCAGAATCCCAACAAGAAGAAAGTGTTGTTCGTGACCTCGGAAATCGCCGACCTGGTGAAGACCGGCGGTCTGGGTGACGTGTCTGCCGCCCTGCCCCGTGCCATGGCCCATCTGCACGATGTGCGCGTGTTGATCCCCGGTTACCCGCAAGTGATGCACAGCGAGAACCCGATCCACATCATCGGCGAACTCGGCGGTCATGCTGCGCTGCCTCCATGCAAGATCGGGCGCATGGACATGCCTGACGGTCTGGTGATCTATGTGTTGATCTGCCCGGAACTGTACGAGCGCGAAGGCTCGCCGTATGGCGCCAACAACGGTCGCGACTGGCCGGACAACCATATCCGCTTCGCCCGTCTCGGTCTGGCCGCTGCCGACATCGCCGCCAACCTCGCACAAATCCACTGGTGCCCGGATCTGGTGCACGCCCACGACTGGCCGGCTGGTCTGGCCCCTGCTTATATGCACTGGCGCGGGCAGCGCACACCGACCCTGTTCACCATTCACAACCTCGCGTATCAAGGCGTGACCAGCCTCGGCTCGTGCCCTGAACTGGGCATTCCCAACCATGCCCTGCAACAGGAAGGCATGGAGTTCTACGGCAAGATGTCGTTTCTCAAGGCCGGCATGGCCTACTCGAGCCACATCACCACGGTCAGCGCCACCTACGCGCAGGAAATCACCACCCCGGATTTCGGCTGCGGCCTCGACGGTTTTCTTGCCGCCAAGACCCAGCAAGGTTTGCTCAGCGGTATCCCTAACGGTATCGATGAGAGCTGGGACGCCGCCACGGACCCGCACCTGTTCGCACCGTTCGCCATTGGTGACTGGGAAGGCAAAGCCGTCAATGCCGCCCACGTTCGCGAGCTGTTTGAACTGAATGACTCCGACGGCCCGCTGTTCGCTGTTGTGTCGCGTCTGGTGTATCAGAAAGGTCTGGATCTGACTGAAGCCGTGTCCGAGTACATCGTGCAGAACGGCGGCCAGATCGCGATCATCGGTCGTGGCGAGCCGGAAGAAGAGCAAGCCATGCGCGAACTGGCCCTGCGCTTCCCGGGCCAGATCGGTGTGCGCATCGGCTTCAACGAAACCGACGCCCGTCGCATGTTCGCCGGCAGCGATTTTCTGTTGATGCCTTCGCGTTATGAACCCTGCGGTCTGAGCCAGATGTACGCCCAGCGCTTCGGCTCATTGCCGGTTGCGCGCAACACCGGCGGGCTGGCTGACACCATTGAAAATGGGATTACCGGTTTCCTCTTCGACGAATCCACTGTTGAAAGCTATCAAGAAGCCTTGAGCCGTGCGTTCAAAGTCTTCGCCTATCCTGATTTGCTCAATGCCATGCGTTGCCGGGCAATGGCGGCACCGTTCAACTGGTGCAAAGCGGTTGAACCGTACGCCGAACTCTACGAACAACTGGTGGCCAAGGCCTTGGGTAAAGCAATCCACAAGTAACCGATTCACAAGGAACAAGGAGGTTGTAAACGATGCCGTTCCGGTCTATTGAAACCTGGCCCCACGGCGCGATCATGCTGGATGCCGAGCACACGCAATTTGCGCTGTGGGCGCCAGATGCGTTTTACGTCAGTGTCGAACTCGAAGACGGCCAGTCCCTGCCAATGCTGCCTCAGGCAGACGGCTGGTTTGTGATCAAGGCACGCTGTGCGGCGGGTACCCGCTACCGCTACAACATCGACGGCGAACTGGAGGTGCCCGACCCGGCCTCCCGCGCGCAGGACGGTGGCCTCGACCGCCACAGCGTGGTGGTCGATCCGCTGGCCTATCAATGGCGACACAGTGCCTGGCACGGTCGCCCGTGGAGTGAAGCAGTGATCTACGAGTTGCACGTCGGTGCGCTCGGTGGTTTCGCTGAAGTCGAACAACATCTGGCGCGCCTCGCAGGTTTGGGCATTACCGCCATCGAACTGATGCCGCTGGCGCAATTCCCCGGCGAGCGCAATTGGGGTTACGACGGGGTTCTGCCCTACGCCCCGCAAGCCTCCTACGGCACCCCGGAACAACTCAAACATTTGATCGACAGCGCCCACGGTCATGGGCTGGCGGTGATTCTCGACGTGGTCTACAACCACTTCGGCCCCGACGGCAATTACCTGCACCGCTACGCCAAAGGCTTTTTCCGCGAAGACAAACACACGCCATGGGGCGCGGCGATCGATTTCCGCCGCACCGAGGTGCGCGAGTTCTTTATCGAAAACGCCCTGATGTGGTTGCTCGAATACCGCTTCGACGGTTTACGCCTCGATGCAGTGCATGCCATCGAAGACCCGGATTTCCTCACGGAAATGGCCCAGCGCATCCGCGCGCAGATCGACCCGACCCGGCATGTCTGGCTCACCGTTGAAAACGAACTCAACCAATCCAGCCTGCTCGAATACGACTACGACGCGCAGTGGAATGACGACGGCCACAACGCCCTGCATGTTTTGCTCACCGGTGAAACCGACGCCTATTACGCCGACTACGCCGCGCAACCCACCGAGCAATTGGTGCGGTGCCTGAGTCAGGGTTTTGTTTTCCAGGGCCACATCACCCGCCATGGCGAGCCGCGCGGCGAACCCAGCGAACACCTGCCGTCCACCGCGTTCGTGCTGTTCCTGCAAAACCACGATCAGATCGGTAACCGCGCATTCGGCGAACGCCTGCATCATCTGGCCGACCCGCGCGCCGTGCAGGCAGCGACCGTGCTGTTGCTGCTGTCACCGATGATTCCGCTGATGTTCATGGGCGATGAATTTGCCGCTGAACAGCCCTTCCAGTTTTTCACCAGCCACCATGGCGAACTGGCCGAACTGGTGCGCGAAGGCCGACGCAATGAATTCGCCGCGTTCAGCGCCTTCACCGATCCGCACAAACGCGAGCAAATCCCCGACCCGAATGCCGAAAAAACCTTCCACGATTCACAGCCAAGGTTGATCGGCAATGGCAGCGTCAAACAGCAGGAAACCCTCGCGCTGTACCAAAAGCTGCTGCAATTTCGCCATCAATACATCATTCCGCATCTGTCCGGCACCCAGGCACTCGGCGCGCACATGCTCGGTCACGCGGCGGTCAGTGCACGCTGGCGATTGGGCAATGGCAGTGAGCTGCGAATTGACCTGAACCTCAGCGACACGCCAGTGGTCAACCCTCCACAGACCGAGGCCGTGTGGTTGTTTCAACAGCCACCCACCGTCGATCTATCGGAATCGGGCCAACTGCCCGCGTATTGCGCGCTTGTCAGCCTCACGGCCGCAACCCCTTTGCAACCTCTGGATGGAGAGCGCCTATGAGCGATGCGCAACTGGAAATTCTCGCCAGCCGAGCCGGCCTTGCTGTCGACTGGATCGACGCGAACGGCCGCCCGCAGAAAGTCGCCCCGGCGGTGCTGCGCAATGTCCTGATCGGCCTCGGCCACCCGGCCAGCACCGCGCAGGAAATCGACGCCAGCCTGCTGGAATTGCAAGCCGTGCAACAAGACCGTCATTTGCCGCCGCTGCTGACCAGCGATGTCGGCGTCGGCGTCGATCTGGCGCGGTATTTTGCGCCGGAGACCCCGTGTGAAATCGTTCTTGAAGACGGCTCGCGACTGAACCTGAAACTGGACTCCGAGGCAGTGCTGCCCGGTCTGGTGCCGGTCGGTTATCAGCAGGTGCACATCGCCGATCAATTTTTCACCCTCGCCGTCGCGCCGGAACGCTGCTTCAGCGTCGGTGATGCGGTGGACAATCCGATCCCCCGTGCCTGGGGCCTGAGCGTGCAGCTATATTCGCTGCGTCGCTCCGGCGATGGCGGTTTCGGTGATACTCAAGCGCTGGAAGAACTGGCGCGAGTCGCCGGCGAACGCGGTGCCGAAGCCTTGGCGATCAGCCCGTTGCACGCGATGTTCAGCGCCGACACCGGCCGCTACAGCCCTTATTCGCCGTCCAGTCGCCTGTTTCTTAATTCGTTATACGCCGCGCCCGGTGCGATTCTCGGCGAACGCGCCCTGCGTGATGCCATCGACGCCACCGGCCTGGCCGAGCAGTTTGCGCATCTGGAAGACTTGAAACTGGTCGACTGGCCCGCTGCCGCTGACGCCAAGCAGAAACTGCTGCAAGCGTTGTACGAAGGCTTCGTTGCTGGCGATCACCCGTTGCACCCGGACTTCGCCAGTTTTCGTCACGCCGGTGGCGAAGCGCTGGAAAACCATTGCCGCTTCGAAGCGATTCAGGAAATGCGCGCCGCCCGTGGCGAGAACCTCGACTGGCGGCAATGGCCGGAACACTGGCACGACCCGCGCGGCGCCGCGCTTGAAGCGTTCGCCGAAGAATATGCCGATCGCATCGGCTACTTCGCCTTCTGCCAATGGCTGATCCACCGCTGCCTCGAGCGTGCGCAAACCGCCGCCCGCAGCGCCGGCATGGGCATTGGCCTGATCGCTGATCTGGCAGTGGGTGCCGATGGCGCCGGCAGTCAGGCCTGGAGTTTTCAGGATGAGTTGCTCGCCTCGCTGACCGTCGGTGCGCCGCCGGACATTCTCAATCGCTCCGGACAAGGCTGGGGGATTTCCGCGTTTTCGCCGGAAGGTCTGATTCGCAACGGCTTCCGCGCCTTTATCGACATGCTCCGCGCTAACTTCGCCCATGCCGGCGGTTTGCGCATCGACCACGTCATGGGCCTGCAACGTTTATGGGTGATCCCTAACGGCTCGGCGCCGGCGGATGGCGCTTACCTGTATTACCCGGTGGATGACTTGCTGCGTTTGCTGACGCTGGAGTCCCATCGTCATCAAGCCATCGTTCTTGGCGAAGACCTTGGCACCGTGCCCGACGGTCTGCGCGAAAAACTCATCGCCCGCTCGATGCTCGGCATGCGCGTGCTGCTGTTCGAACAGGACAATACGCATTTCAAACCTATTCTCGACTGGCCGGATAACGCGCTGGCGACCACCAGCACCCACGATCTGCCCACCCTGAATGGCTGGTGGCACGGCCGCGACATCGACTGGAATGCACGCCTTGGATTTGTCGATGCCAACGGCGAAATCGAATGGCGCCAGCATCGTCAGCGTGAGCGCGAAGGCTTGCGCAGTGCACTGAGCCAGGATCCGCAGAACTTCCGCGAAGAGTCCCACGAGGCCGATCAAGTCGTCGATGCCGCTGTACGCTTCCTCGGCCACACCCGTGCGCCGCTGGTATTGCTGCCACTGGAAGATGCGCTGGGCATCAACGAACAGGCGAACCTGCCCGGCACCATCGATACCCACCCTAACTGGTCGCGTCGCTTGCCCGGCCCCAGCGAAGCGTTGCTCGACGGCGTCGATGCCGCACGACGCCTGGAACTGCTGGCTTGCGCGCGTCTTCAGGCTGCCGAGCGTGACCAATGAACCAAACGCTTATCCAGCCACTGCGCGCGACGTTGCGCCTGCAATTCCATAAAGGTTTTACCCTCGAACAAGCGGTGCCACTGGTGCCGTACTTCGCTCAAATGGGCATCAGCCACATTTACGCTTCGCCATTGCTCGCCGCCCGCGCCGGTTCGATGCACGGCTACGACGTGGTCGACCCGACGCAAGTCAACCCGGAACTCGGTGGCGAACCGGCCCTGCGGCGTCTGGTCAGCACCCTGCGCGAACACAACATGGGGCTGATCCTCGACATTGTGTCCAACCACATGGCCGTCGGTGGTAACGACAACCCGTGGTGGCTGGACTTGCTGGAATGGGGACGACTGAGCCCGTATGGCGAGTTTTTCGATATCCAATGGCATTCGCCCGATCCGCTGATGGAAGGCCAGTTGTTGCTGCCGTTCCTCGGCAGTGACTACGGCGTGGCCTTGCAGGACGGCACGTTGAAGCTGCATTTCAACGCGCAGACTGGCAGCTTTTTCGTCGAGCATTACGACCATCACTTTCCGATCTGCCCGAATGATTACGGCGAGATTCTCAAGCACGAAGAAACGCTGAAGCCTCTCGCTGACCGTTTCAGTGCGCTGAGTTATCAGACCGACGCGCATTCGCTGGCGGTTCCGCTGAAGGAAGAACTGCGGCAACTGGCGAGCGATGCGCAAGTGCTGCAAGCGATTGAAAACAACCTCAAGCATTACGACTCGACCACCGAGGAAGGTTTCCACGCGCTGCATCAATTGCTCGAGCGGCAGAGCTATCGCCTGGCCAGTTGGCGCACCGCCGCGGATGACATCAATTGGCGGCGCTTCTTCGACATCAATGAACTCGGTGGTTTGCGCGTTGAGCGTCCGGCAGTCTTTGAAGCGACTCACGGCAAAATCTTCCAGTTGGTCGCTGAAGGTCTGGTCGACGGCTTGCGTATCGACCACATCGACGGCCTCGCCGATCCGCGGGGTTACTGCCGTAAATTGCGCGGGCGTCTTGACCTGATCGCGCCGGATCGACACCTGCCGATCTACGTCGAGAAGATCCTCGGCGCCGGCGAAACCCTGCACCGCGACTGGGCAGTGGACGGCACCACCGGCTACGAATTCATGAATCAACTGTCGCTGCTGCAACACGATCCGGACGGCGAACATGTGCTCGGTGAGCTGTGGCAACGCCGCACGGAACGCCCCGCCGCGTTTATTGAAGAGGCACAACTGGCGCGTCAGCAGATCCTCAACGGTTCACTGGCCAGCGATTGCGAAAGCGTTGCGCAGGCCTTGCTGCAAGTTGCCCGCGACGACCTGATGACCCGTGACCTGACCCTCGGTGCCATCCGCCGCGTATTGCAGGCGCTGATCATACATTTCCCGGTGTACCGCACTTACATCAGCGCGACGGGCCGCTCGGCGCAGGACGATGTGTTTTTCCAGCAAGCCATGGACGGTGCGCGACCAACGCTCAGCGAGGCCGATTGGCCGGTGCTCGATTGCGTGGCGGCGTGGCTCGGTGGCACGCCGTGGCGGCGCAAACCGCTTGGCCGCTCGCGGAAAATCCTCAAGCACGCCTGCGTACGCTTTCAACAACTGACATCGCCGGCAGCGGCGAAAGCCGTGGAAGACACCGCGCTGTATCGCTCGGCAGTGCTGCTGTCGCGCAATGACGTCGGCTACAACACTGAACAATTCAGCGCGCCGGTCAGTGATTTCCACGAGGTCAATCAGCGGCGTCTCGCCGAATTCCCCGACAACCTGCTCGCCACCGCAACCCACGATCACAAACGTGGCGAAGACACCCGCGCGCGTCTGGCCGTCCTCAGCGAGCGCAGTCACTGGTACGCCGAGCAAATCGAATTGTGGCGCGCCCTCGCCCGCCCGGTTCGGGTTGACGACCAAGTGCCGTCGGCCGGTGATGAACTGATCCTTTATCAAGCCTTGCTCGGTAGTTGGCCGCTGGATTTGCGCGACGACGATCAACAAGGTTTCGCCGACTACGCCAAACGCATCTGGCAGTGGCAACAGAAAGCCTTGCGCGAAGCCAAGTTGCAAAGCAGTTGGAGCGCGCCGAATGAAGCCTATGAAAATGCGACCCAGGCCTTCACCGAAAAACTCCTGACCGGTGAAGACGGCGAGTTGCTGCGGGCGGCGCTGGCCAAGACGGTCAGCAGTATCGCTGCTGCCGGCGCGCTCAATGGTTTGGCGCAAACCTTGCTGCGCATGACCGTGCCGGGGGTGCCGGACCTGTATCAAGGCAACGAGTTCTGGGACTTCAGCCTGGTCGATCCGGACAATCGCCGGCCGATGGATTACGCCGCTCGCGAGCAGGCCCTGCAGAAGCCTCTGCCACCTGTGGAACTGCTGACGCACTGGCGTGACGGGCGCATCAAGCAAGCCTTGATTGCGCAGGTGCTGAACTTGCGCGCCGAGCATGCCGAACTGTTTCGGCATGGCTCGTACCAGGCCCTGGAGGTGCTGGGCGAGCAGGCGCACAACGTGCTCGCGTTTGCCCGCGAACACGAGGGGAAACACGCCATCGTGATCGTTCCGATCCGTTGCGCGACGCTGCTGGAAAACAGTGCTGTACCTCAGGTCGATGCGCTGCGCTGGGGCGATACCCGGGTGGTTTTACCGTTCGACGCCTCTGACACAAACCTGAAGGGACTTTTTCAAAGCAGCGCAGTCACAAAAAACAGGGAGCTGAAAATCAGCGACGCGCTGGGGGATGTCCCGGTCAATCTCTTTATCCAACACTTAACGTAAGCATGAGTTCAGTTCAGGAGCATTGCGATGAGTACCGACGATAAACGCATTCGCGAATTCGCCTATCAAATCTGGGAATCGGAAGGGAAACCTGAAGGTCATGAGGAGCGCCACTGGGAGATGGCGCGCAAACTGGCTGAAGCTGAAGCCTTGGCACCGAAGAAAGCCCCGAAAGCGGCGGGCAGCAAAACCGCTGGCAAGGACGCTGAAGTGAAAACACCTGCTGCCAAACCGAAGGCAGCGGCCAAGGCCAAGCCAAGCAGCGCCGCCAAGGTGATTCCACCCGGCGAAAAACCCGCCGAGAAAAAGCCACGAGCGCCGCGCAAGCCTTCGGCGATCTAACGCTTTACCGACGATTGAATTGAACTGAATGACCGTGTGGCGGGCTTGCTCGCCACCGAGGACGCGTTCGTCCTCAAGAAATACACAAAATCCCTTGTTTAAACCGGCTTCTGTGGTGAATGGATTTTTGTGGCGAGGGGATTTATCCCCGTTGGGTTGCGAAGCAGCCCCAAATGCTGCACTTGCGGAGTGTCAGACATACCGCGTGCAATGGTTTTGCGACTGCTGCGCAGCCGAACGGGGATAAATCCCCTCACCACAAAATCTCGCTCCTACCGGGAACCGGTTTCAACTGAACTGTCCCCGTTTTTTGCAGGAGCAATCATGACCCGTCCAAAAAAAGCCGAGCCCGCCGCGCACGCTGAGCCTTCGAGAATTCGTGAAGGCCTGCCCTTCCCGCTCGGTGCGACCTGGGATGGTCTGGGGGTGAACTTTGCGCTGTTCTCCGCCAACGCCACCAAGGTCGAACTGTGCATCTTCGACGATGCCGGCGAAGTCGAACTCGAACGCATCGAACTGCCGGAATACACCGACGAGATTTACCACGGCTATTTGCCCGATGCGCACCCGGGGCTGATCTACGGCTACCGCGTTTACGGCCCTTACGATCCGGCCAACGGCCACCGCTTCAACCACAACAAATTGCTCATCGACCCGTACGCCAAACAACTGGTCGGCGAACTGAAATGGTCGGAAGCGCTGTTCGGCTACACAATCGGCCACCCCGACGCCGACCTCAGTTTCGATGAACGCGACAGCGCGCCGTTCGTGCCCAAGTGCAAGGTCATCGACCCGGCACACACCTGGGGCAACGACCAGCGTGTCAGTGTGCCGTGGGACAAAACCATCATTTACGAAACCCACGTGCGCGGCATCAGCATGCGTCACCCCTCGGTGCCGGAAAACGTGCGAGGCACCTTCGCCGGTCTGATGAATGACGATGTGCTCAAGCACATTCGCAGCGTCGGGGTTTCGTCGGTCGAGCTGTTGCCGATCCACGCCTTCGTCAACGACCAGCACCTGCTGCAAAAAGGCATGACCAATTACTGGGGCTACAACAGCATCGCGTTTTTCGCCCCAGATCCGCGTTATCTGGCCAGCGGCAAGATCGCCGAATTCAAAGAGATGGTTGCGCACCTGCACGAAGCCAATCTCGAAGTGATTCTCGACGTGGTCTACAACCACACCGCTGAAGGCAACGAACAGGGCCCGACCCTGTCGATGCGCGGGATCGACAACGCCTCTTACTACCGCTTAATGCCCGATGACAAACGCTACTACATCAACGACTCCGGCACCGGCAACACACTGGATCTGAGCCATCCGTGCGTGCTGCAAATGGTTACCGACTCGCTGCGTTACTGGGCCACGGAAATGCATGTCGACGGTTTCCGCTTCGACCTGGCGACCATTCTTGGCCGTTATCACGATGGCTTCGACGAACGTCACAGCTTCCTCGTGGCCTGCCGTCAGGATCCGGTGCTGCGTCAAGTGAAAATGATCGCCGAACCGTGGGACTGCGGCCCCGGTGGCTATCAGGTCGGCAACTTCCCGCCGGGCTGGGTCGAGTGGAACGACAAGTTCCGCGACACCGTGCGGGCCTTCTGGAAAGGTGATGACGGCCAGGTTGCCGATTTCGCCAGTCGCATGACCGCGTCCGGCGAGATGTTCAACCAGCGCGGACGTCGGCCGTATTCGTCGGTGAACTTCATTACCGCGCACGACGGCTTCACCCTCAACGATCTGGTCTCGTACAACGACAAGCACAACGAAGCCAACGACGAGAACAATCAGGACGGCAGCAACAACAACCTGTCGTGGAACCACGGCGTTGAAGGCCCGACTGACGACCCGGAAATCAACGAACTGCGCCATCGGCAGATGCGCAATTTCTTCGCCACACTGTTGCTGTCGCAAGGCACGCCGATGATCGTTGCCGGCGATGAGTTCGCCCGCACGCAAGATGGCAACAACAACGCGTATTGCCAGGACAGCGAGATCGGTTGGGTCAACTGGGATCTGAGCGAAGACGGCAAAGGCTTGCTGAAATTCGTCAAACGCCTGATCAAGCTGCGCCTGGCTTATCCGATTCTGCGCCGCGGACGTTTCCTGGTCGGCGAGTACAACGAGGACATCGGCGTCAAAGACGTCACCTGGCTGGCGCCGGACGCCACCGAGATGACCACCGAGCACTGGCACGATGCACACAATCGTTGCCTCGGCATGCTGCTTGATGGCCGCGCGCAAGAAACCGGGATCCGCCGCAAAGGTGCCGATGCGACCTTGTTGCTGGTGGTCAACGCGCACCACGACATCGTTAACTTCACCTTGCCGGAAGTGCCGGACGGCGGTTTCTGGACGTGCATGATCGATACCAATCAGCCTTCGATTCGTGGCCAGGAGCGCTTCGATTTCGGCCATGAATATTCAGTGACCGGCCGTTCGCTGCTGCTGTTTGAACTGCAACACGAAGAAGAAGATTGATATGGATCTGCACTGTTATCTCGCCCGCAAACCGCCGGATTATGCCGACACCCACGCCCTCGGCCAGTGCCTGCGAGCGATGGTTGAGGCCGGGCTTGACCGCTTGCCGTTACCCGGCAGCGGTCTGACGCTGGAGCGCTTTCAGCATTTAGCCGCTGTCGGCGGGCATGATCTGGGGTTATGCAAACTCTATGAGGGGCACACCGATGCACTGGCTATCATCGAACAACTCGGTGGTACGCCGACGCCCGGCAGCACGTGGGGGATGTGGGCAGCGGAACCGCCGCAAGCCCGGGTGAAGGTCAGTCCGGCCGGGCATATGGTCGAGTTGAATGGACGCAAAGCCTGGTGTTCCGGCGCGGCGGTACTCAGTCATGCGCTACTGACGGCGTGGGACGCCGATGATCAACAGCAATTGGTCGCGGTGGCGCTCGATCAACCGGGTGTGACGGTCACTGATGAAGGTTGGCGCGCCGTGGGCATGGGCGCGACTGGCAGCGTCGAAGTGTTGTTCGATGGCGCTGAAGGTCAGGCCATCGGCAATCCCGGCGACTACTTGCAACGGCCGGGTTTCTGGCAGGGCGGCATTGGTATTGCCGCCTGTTGGTACGGCGCGGCGCAGCAGATTGCCGAGCGGTTGCGCAAGCAGTGCGGTCAGCGTGAAGAACCACATGCCCTCGCCCATCTCGGCGCCGTCGACAGTGCCTTGCAAGCGGCGGCGGATGTTTTGCGCTTCAGCGCTTTGCATATTGATGCAAACCCTGAAGACAACGCCGAACTGCTCGCCCGTCGCGCCCGCGCAGTGGTCGAGCAGTCTGCCGAACAGGTGATCCGTGAAGTCGGCCGGGCAATGGGCGCCGGGCCTTACTGCAAGGATCGCCACTTCGCCCGACTGATCGCTGACCTGCCGGTGTTCCTCCGGCAAAGCCATGCCGAGCGCGACCTCGCCGCCCTCGGCCAACTGATTGCCCAACAACCCGATGAGGTCTGGTCGCTATGAGAGCCAATCCGATCGTCGGCCAGGGAACGACCCTGCATCAATGGCAAGGCTCGCGGCATTTGGCGGAGCTGCAAAGCATCGACGTGCTGAGCCTGGTACCACCCGGATCGCGCGCGGTGATTATTGCACCGCACCCGGACGATGAAGTGCTGGGTTGCGGCGGTTTGCTGCAACTGCTCGCCGCTGCCGGGCGCCCGTTGCAACTGATTTCGGTCACCGACGGCAGCGCCAGTCATCCCGGTTCCGAACGCTGGCCGGTTGAACGCTTGAGCGTGATTCGGCCGCAAGAATCCGCTGAAGCGTTGCGCCGCCTCGGCCTGCCAATGCATCGGTTGAAATGGTTGCGCGGTGGGTTCACCGATACTCAAGTGGCTGCTCAGGAACAGCAATTGCGCACGTTCATCGAAAGCCATCTGCGCCCCAACGACGTGGTGTTTACCACGTGGCGCGAAGACGGCCATTGCGATCACGAAGCCGTCGGCCGTGCCAGTGCCGAAGCCGCGCGTCAGGTCGGCGCAACCTGCCATGAGCTGCCGGTGTGGACATGGCACTGGGCAACCCCCGAAGACGCCTTCGTGCCGTGGCAACGTGCGCGCAAGATTCTCCTGACGCCGGCGCAAGTCGCGCGCAAACGTCACGCGGTGCACGCTTTTGCCAGTCAATTGGAAGGCGACGCTCAAGCCGGGCTTGCACCGGTGTTAGCGCCATACGTGATCGATCGCCTGCTGCAGCCTTTTGAAGTGGTGTTTTTATGAGTGTCGATGATCGCTATTTCGACGGCCTGTTCGCCGGCAGCGACGACCCGTGGGCCTTTCGCGAGCGCTGGTACGAGCAACGTAAACGCGCGATCACCCTCGCCGCCCTGCCGCGTCCGCGCTACCGAGCGATCTTCGAACCGGGCTGCGCCAACGGCGAGTTGAGCGCAGAGCTGGCCGGTCGCTGCGATCGTTTGTTGTGCTGCGACACCGCCGACGCAGCGGTGCGTCTGGCGCGAACCCGATTAAGTCTGTTCGACCACGCCGAAGTTCGCCAAAGTCGTCTGCCGGGGGACTGGCCGGAGGAAAAATTCGACCTGATTGTATTTAGCGAAATCGGCTACTACCTCGACCGCGATGATCTGACAGCCGTTGCCCAACGCATGGGCCAGTCCTTGGCTGCAGACGGGCAAGTGCTCGCCTGTCACTGGCGCCCGCCGATTGACGACTGCCCGTTGAATGCGCGGCAGGTTCACGATTTGCTCCACGAACATTTGCACCTGCCACGTCTGGTTTTGCATCAGGAAGCGGACTTCATTCTGGAAGTGTGGAGCCGCGAACCGCGCTCCGTGGCAGCGCTGGAGGGCTTGCGATGATTGGCATCCTGATTCCGGCGCACAACGAGGAAGACTTGCTCGACGAGTGCCTGAGTGCCGCATTACGCGCCAGCAAACACGGACTGCTCGCCGGCGAACGGGTCGACGTATTGGTGGTACTCGACAGTTGCACCGACCGCTCGGAACAGATTGTCAGCAAATATCCAGTTTTGAGCTTGAATATAAAAGCGCGCAATGTAGGTCAGGCGCGAGCGACCGGTGCGCGGATGTTGCTGGAGCGAGGGGCGCGGTGGATATCCTGCTCCGATGCCGACAGTCGCGTGGCTGACGACTGGCTGGTGGCGCAACTGGGATTAGGCGCCGATGCTGTGTGCGGCACGGTGACGGTTGAGCGCTGGCACGAGTCGTTCGATAAAGCGGCGCAGATTCGTTATCACAGCCACTATCGGGCGGGTGATGGCCATCGGCATATCCATGGCGCCAACCTCGGCATCAGTGCTGACGCATACCGTTTGGCCGGTGGTTTCGAACCGCTGGCCTGTGATGAAGATGTACAACTGGTGCGGCAACTGGAGCTGACCGGCGCCAATATTGCGTGGAGTCATCGGCCGTTGGTGCACACCAGTGCGCGGCTCGACAGCCGAGCGCAGGGCGGATTCGGCGATTATTTGCGAAACCTAGTACAGATAGGCTAAAAAAAAGCGTATCAGATTGCTGGGTTTCGAGACGAATCGTGGTTCATGAGCAATACTCTGTTGCGCGGCAATCCAGGGTTCGGAGCGTCGTGTAGCAATCAACCAGCCTTCAAGCGTCGGACACGTTGAGCAACGTTGCCAGGCGCACGACTGAGGGCGAAACCAACAAGGACGTCGCAACATGAAACCGTTATCCCTCAGTGAAAGCAGTTCGACCGCACAGATCTGGAACAGCGCCCCGCAACTCGACAATATTCCCGTCATTAATACCCGAAGCCTGGTGCCCGCTGGTGCGCGCGCTGTGATCATCGCCCCGCACCCGGGGGATGAAGTGGTGATGTGCGGCGGCCTGCTGCAATTGTTTTCCGGCCTGGGTCATCCATTGCAATTGCTCTCGATTACCGACGGCAGCGCCAGTCACCCTGGCTCGCGACAGTGGTCGGAAAAGCGCTTGAGCGTGTTCCGACCGCAGGAGAGTGTCGAAGCCCTGCGCCGACTCGGCCTGCCCATGCACAGCCTGAAGTGGGTGCGCGGCGGGTTTACCCACAATGCCCTGCTCGACCAGGAACGCCAACTGACGGAGTTCATCAGTCGCTACCTGCGCCCTGGCGATGTGGTGTTCAGCACCTGGCGCGGCGATGGCATTGACGACCATGAAGCGGTTGGCCGCGCCGCCGCTGAAGCGGCAGAACAGGCCGGGGCGACCTTTCACGATGTGCCGGTCTGGGCCTGGCACTGGCCCGAGCGCGAACAGAAACTGATTCCCTGGGAGCGCGCCCGCAAGTTAAGGCTCGACACCTGGACAGTCGCGCGAAAAAGCCACGCCACCCACGCCTATGCCAGCCAACTCAAGGGCGAACCGGCAATCGGCATCGCGCCAATGCTGCCGCCAGTGATCCTTGAGCGGATGCGCCTGCCGTATGAAATCGTGTTTGTCTAACGCTCACGCGGTGTGCCTGCCACGACCATGCTGAACGGGCCGACGCCTTCGCGAGCAAGCTTTGCTCCTACATTTTGATCTCCACCCGATTCAAAACCTGCACGCCCTGTAGGAGCAAAGCTTGCTCGCGAAAGCGGTATGCCAGGCAACGCAGATATTGATGGGTGTTCAAAGGAACTGCCGCCCCAACGCATCAGTCGCATGAATAGGCAGTCAGGATTCAGAGGAGTGAACGTGTCCAGCGATCTCAAGCGTCATGTGGTCGACGCGCCAGTCATTCATCGCTTGCGCGTGCTGACGGTGAATACGCACAAGGGTTTTACCGCGCTGAATCGGCGCTTCATTCTGCCGGAACTGCGTGAAGCGGTGCGCAGCACTTCGGCGGATCTGGTGTTTTTGCAGGAAGTGGTCGGCGAGCACGAGCGGCATTCCAGTCGCTACAACGAATGGCCGCAGACCTCGCAGTATGAATTTCTCGCCGACAGCATGTGGAGCGACTTTGCCTACGGGCGCAACGCGGTTTATCCCGATGGCCACCACGGCAATGCGTTGCTGTCGAAATATCCGATCCGCGAATACCGCAATCTCGATGTTTCAATCACCGGCCCCGAACGCCGAGGCCTTTTGCACTGTGTGCTCGATGTCCCGGGCCATGCGGAAGTACACGCGATCTGCGTGCATTTGAGCCTGCTCGAAAGCCATCGCCAATTACAGCTGCAACTCCTCTGTCAGTTGCTCGAATCGTTGCCCGAAGATGCACCGGTGATTATCGCCGGCGATTTCAATGACTGGCAGCTCCAGGGCAACGCCGCCCTCGCCCGCCGCGATTACCTGCACGAGGCCTTCGAACGTCATCACGGCCGTCCGGCCAAGACCTATCCGGCGCGATTCCCGTTGCTGCGCCTCGACCGGATCTACCTGCGCAATGCCAGCAGCCATGACCCGCGAATCCTCGGCAACAAGCCGTGGACACATCTGTCCGATCACTTGCCGCTGGCCGTTGAAGTGCATTTGTAATCCTATGCCTGCGGGCTAAAACGTCTACGCCGCAGGTTTTGCGGCGTTCTTCCCAATAAACATCACCTTAGATATGTTCAGAAAAACAGACAGTTGCGTCGTCTGATATCTCTCCTACCACTCATCGCGCAGTTTCTTGACGCAAGCCCCTCAGTCTTCTTAGCTCAACCTTACTACCCCCGGAAACACTGTCCGGGGCGAGCCTTCGGACACTCGCGAAATCGAGCGGCCACGGTTCGCCCCGCTCCATTCGGTCGCCCCTCGTTCGGGGTAGGAGAGACGCCACACAGAGACAGCGCATGCGATAGCAAGGTAGACCTCCATGAAAACTTCATTCACCTCAGCAGAGATCAAAGTTACTTTTTGCACAGTGTCGAGTTCTATCTTGCTGTGTTCATCCATGGAGGCGCAGGCCGGACCTGCGGCGGATGAGACGGCGGCGTGGTATCGCCAGGATGTTCCGGTGATGACCTTGCCCGCAACGGTGATCACCCCGGATCGACAACGTTTCAGTCCACGCCCGGATGTGCAGGGCGCCAAGCTGATCACCGAAGACATTTCCCCTTCTGCCTGGGATCAGCTCTACGGCAAAAGCGCCCGACAGGCGCAAATCGATGTCCAATCGGCAGGTTTCGCGATGCCCGGCAGCGGCGATCTGAAAGGCCCGGCGGTGCTGACCCTGCAAAGCGGCAGCGGGCATACGCAAACCATCGGACTGATCGGCGGGGTCAACCAGATTCAAGGCAACGGCAATGGTTTAATCACCAGCCGCGCCCTCGCCGACCCGGCTACTGACACCCTCAACCTGCAAGGCCAGAGCCTCGGCGCTTATTACAGCCTGACCGGGCCGCAAGGCTGGCACGTTGATCTGACGGCCAGCGGTGGCCGGGTCAACGGCTTTAGCCGTAACGAACAAGGCGCGCGGCAGTTGACCGAGGGCAGCGCCATGACCTTTTCCGTTGAGGGTGGCTACCCGATCGGTCTGAGCGAAAACTGGGTGGTCGAACCGCAGGCACAACTGATCAATCAGCGCATCACCCTCGACACGCCGTATGCCGGCAATGGCAACGCCTCGTCCAGCGACATCACTTCGTGGAGCGGCCGGGTCGGCGCACGGTTGAAAGGCAGTTACGATTTGAGCGGTCTGCCAGTCGAGCCGTATGTGCGCACGAACCTGTGGCACACGGTGTACACCGGCAACACGGTGACGCTGGATCAGGTCGACAAGATCAGCAGCAGCCGCAATTCCTCGTTTGTCGAGTTGGGACTGGGCCTGGTGGCGCGGGTGACGCCGTCGGTGAGTTTATATGTGAGCGCGGATTACAGCAGTGATGTGGATGACAATGATCTGAACGGGATTATTGGTAGCTTGGGGGTGCGGATGCGGTGGTAGACAGCGGGTATTGATGTTGTCTGCGCCGACGCCTTCGCGAGCAGGCTCGCTCCCACAGGAGGTATGCATTCCAAATGTGGGAGCGCGCCCCCGCCCCCACGGCCCCCCCCGGGTGCGGGTCA
>NZ_JASCPK010000102.1:0-21540 GCF_029959385.1 Pseudomonas sp. PS01303 | reverse complement strand
GAGCCTGCTCGCGATGGCGGTAGATCAGTCACCTGATGCATTGGCTGATACTCCGCAATCGCGAGCAGGCTCACTCCTACAGTTGTTTTTGGGTGCTGCAAATTTGATCGTTCCCACGCTCTGCGTGGGAATGCAGCCGGGGGCGCTCTGCGTCCCCAAAAGCGTGACGCAGAGCGTCACAGGAGGCGTTACCACGCAGAGCGTGGGAACGATCATTGCGCAATAAATTGACCCGATAGACAAAAGGCTGACCTGCATCCGTGCCTTTTGCGTCGCGCTCTGAGAAAATGCCCGCACTTTTTTTCCGGATGCCGACATGACTGCCCTGAAGAACGACCGTTTCCTCCGCGCCCTGCTCAAGCAACCCGTAGACGTCACCCCTGTGTGGATGATGCGTCAGGCCGGTCGCTATCTGCCGGAATACCGCGCCAGCCGCGCCCAGGCCGGTGATTTCATGAGCCTGTGCATGAATCCGGAATTCGCCTGCGAAGTCACCATGCAACCGCTCGACCGCTATCCACAACTGGACGCGGCGATCCTGTTTTCCGACATCCTCACCATCCCCGATGCCATGGGCCAAGGCCTGTACTTCGAGACCGGTGAAGGTCCGCGCTTCAAAAAAGTCGTCAGCACCCTCGCTGACATCGAAGCTCTGCCGATCCCTGATCCGCACAAAGACCTCGGCTACGTCATGGACGCTGTCAGCACCATCCGTCGCGAATTGAACGGCCGTGTGCCGCTGATCGGTTTCTCCGGCAGCCCGTGGACACTGGCGACCTACATGGTTGAAGGCGGCTCGTCGAAAGACTTCCGCAAGACCAAAGCGATGCTCTACGACAACCCGCAAGCCATGCACCTGCTGCTGGATAAACTGGCGCAGTCGGTGACCTCGTACCTCAACGGCCAGATCATGGCCGGCGCGCAAGCGGTACAGATCTTCGATACTTGGGGCGGCAACCTGTCGGCGGCGGCGTATCAGGAATTCTCGCTGGCCTACATGAAGAAAATCGTCAGCGGTCTGATCCGCGAAAACGACGGTCGCAAAGTGCCGGTGATCCTCTTCACCAAAAACGGCGGCCTGTGGCTGGAAAGCATCGCCGACGCAGGTGCTGACGCACTGGGCCTGGACTGGACGTGCGACATCGGCAACGCCCGCGCCCGCGTTGGCGACAAGGTTGCGCTGCAAGGCAACATGGATCCGACCGTGCTTTACGCAAAACCGGAAGCGATCCGCACCGAAGTCGGACGTATTCTGGCCAGCTACGGCAAGGGCAGCGGTCACGTGTTCAACCTTGGCCATGGCATCACCCCGGAAGTCGATCCGGAACACGCCGGCGCTTTCCTGCGT
This sequence comes from Pseudomonas sp. PS01303, assembly GCF_029959385.1. Taxonomy (NCBI): domain Bacteria; kingdom Pseudomonadati; phylum Pseudomonadota; class Gammaproteobacteria; order Pseudomonadales; family Pseudomonadaceae; genus Pseudomonas; species Pseudomonas sp. PS01303. Next base: position 20,192 of record NZ_JASCPK010000102.1, on the reverse strand, counting down.
GCGGTGCATGAGTTGTCGGCGCAGTTCCACGAATAACGCTGCAACGTCTGTACAAAAAAACCTGTCCCGTGTCATGCGGGGCAGGTTTTTTTATGCCGCGTAATGTCCCCCCAGTCATTCTCTTATCCCTTCGGAGGGGGCTAGGGTGAGGAGCTCTTGAGGGTGAGGATGAATAGTTTCCTGTTGTAAGAATTCTTTCCTTAGTTGTCGGATTAGTTTCCGTGGCGACTATTCCTGCTACACCCGGTGATTACTCCTACATAGAAGTTTTCCCTATCCACGTAAGGTTTCAGGCGTGTGTTCGGCATGGCGTCGAGCACCGTATTAGAGCCTGGCGTTATGCCGGGCTCGCTTATTTGATATGAGCCTGGAATAACAATGAAAGAACCAATTTTTAAAAGGAGTGCGTTGGCAACGTGCACTTCTTCGTTGATTTTACTGTCGGCCATGCTGGGTTCTTCGGGCGCAGTAGCCCATGGTTATGTAGAGGTGCCGCCATCGCGCGCGTTGCTGTGCCAGAAGGGTGTAAACACCGGTTGTGGTGGTGCGCAATACGAGCCACAAAGTGTTGGCGAAACCTTTCAGGGTTTTCCGGCCGGTGTGGGTGGTGGCACGGGCCAAGGGCCGGTAGATGGCAGGATCGCTAGCGGTGGCAATGAACTGTTCACTGCTCTGGACGTGCAGTCCGCCACACGCTGGCAGCTGACCGACATCAAAGAGCGCACGCTGGATTTCCAGTGGCATTACAAAGCGCCACACCCGGTGGAATACCATCAATATTTCGTTACCCGTAACGGCTGGAACCCGAATGAAGCGTTGAAACGCACTTCGTTCGAGAGCATGCCTTTTTGCGAGGTCGCGGGTGATTTTCAGATGCCTGTGCCAGGCACCAAGCATCGCTGCAATATCCCGGAAGACAAAAACGGTCAGCACGTGATCCTCGCGATCTGGGGCGTCAGTGATACCAAAATGGCCTTCCACAATGTCCTCGACGTAAACATCATTGCCGAGCCGTCCCTGCCCGGTGGCTGGTCGTCGGTAGGCGCCATCGCACCATCGACTCCACTGCTGACCGGCGACAAGGTCAAGGCACGCGCCTTCACCGCGACGGGCGAAAGTGCTTCCTACAGCGTCGTAATCTCGATCGACAACGCTGAAGACGCCGAGCCGCAAAACTGGTCGTTCAAACTCGCCGAGCAGATCAACCAGTCGCAGACCCTGATCCGCGCCGGCGTTCGTGATGAAAACGGCAACATCGAAGCAATTCGCGGCAGCAACACGCTGTACGCACAAAAAGACAGCGGCGTTGTCCGCTACGAAGTGCAACTGCTGATGAAAGAAGACGCCGGCGCGCGTTTGTCGGTGGCCTCGCAACAAGCCGAATACGTGCTCGACAAAGGCAAAACCAAAGTCGACTTCAGCCTGATGTCGAACCGCAAAATGAACGTCGAAGCCAACCTGTTCAACGAGCAGAACAAGCTGGTCGGCACCACCACCGCGCAAGCGGACAGCGGTGCAACCTGGCTGGCCATGGACATCCGCAGCAACCCCGGCCCGCACACGCTGACGCTGGTTGGCACCACGCTGGATGGCCGCACCACCCGTCAAGACACCCAGCCTGTCAACGTCACCGGTGAAGGCGCCGGTGCCGATTACGACTTCCTGTTCCCGGAAGGTCTCAGCGACTACACCGCCGGCACCAAGGTGCTGCAGCCGAAAACCAACGAGGTCTTCGAGTGCAAGCCGTTCCCGGCATCCGGCTATTGCAAGCAGTACAAGCCTGAGGCGAACGGTTTTGAGCCGGGCGTCGGCGAGCACTCGCATGCGGCGTGGAACAAGCTCTAAGGCTCGTCCCGTGTAATTGCGTCAGACGACCACCGAGGTCGTCTGACCGCTGATGATTTTCAGGGGCGATTCGAATGACGCTTTCAATTTATTCCAAGCAACAAATGCTGCTGCACTGGGTGTCGGCGGCGGTGATTCTGTGGACGCTGGTCACCGGGTTTTATGTGGCCAACGTCAATGTGGCCAATGACACCAAACAGTGGGTGGCCGGCGTCAATGTGTCGCTGACCACGCTGTTCATCCCGGTGTTCTGCTGGCGGCTGGTGGTGTTTGTCAGCCACCTGCGACATGAGCGCATGGCGCAGTTTTCCTCGGCAAAAATGCTCGCGATGTTTGTCCATCGGCTGATCTATTTGCTGGTGGCAGTGGTGCTGGTGAGCGGGGTGCTGATGATGGATCGACCGATCCCTGTGTTCGGCCTGTTCGAATTCCCTCAGCCGCTGAACGATGTGGCGCTGACGGACGGTTTTTTCGTGCTGCACATCTGGGCCTGCACCGCGTTGGCAGTGCTGGTAGCGATGCACATTGGCGCGGTGATTCTGCACGAGCTGCGCGGTTACCGCGTGCTGCGACGCATGTCGTGGCGCTCCCGCGTTCGCCAGGCCTGTGGGCGTATCGGATGAACCGCCGGTGAGATTTTTTTTGCTGTTGGGACTGTGGGCGCTGCCGTTCGTCTGTGCTGCGTTTCTCGCTTGGCAGGAGTGGGCGTTTCGCAGTGCGCAACGTCTTCCAGAGCCGGTCGCTGTGCCGATGCCGACGGTACCTGCACCTTTGAACACCGCCGCAGTGGCAACGGTGTTCGGGCTCGCCGCGCCCAGCGCACTTCGACCAAGCGCCGAATCGCTGACCCTGCAAGCGACGTTCGCCGTCGACAGTGGCCTGTCGAAAGCCCTGATAAGCGCTGCGCAAGGTGCGCGGTTATATCGGGTCGGCGACGACTTGCCGGGCGGCAGCGTATTGCGTCGAGTCGAGGCACAACACGTGGTGCTGTGGAACAAGGGGCGGGAGGAATCATTGCTTCTCGCGCCCTCTGCCAGCGTATTCCTCAAGCGCTCGCCCGCGTCCGTCGATGCACCCGCCGCTGACATTTCCGCACGTTTTCTACGCCCGCTGAACGGGCAGTCAGAGTGATCTCATTGATGAACAACTTGAACGGCGCGCACGCTCTGCGCACCTTGTTGGTTTGCGCCGTGCTGGCGACGCCGCTCCTCAATCGCCCTGCGTACGCCGAGGAACAGCGCTGGCAGTTGGCGATGAATCAGGCCGAACTGCGCGACATCGTCGAAGAGATCTCGGCGATTCTCGGCACCACCGTCGTACTCGACCCGCGTGTGTCGGGACGCGTCACCGTCATGTCCCGTCAGGCGCTGGATCGTGAGGGCGTGCGGCGCTTGTTCTACTCGGTGCTGGACGCGCACAACTTCACCGTGATCGATGAGGGCGACCGCATCCTCATCACTCCCGTGGCAGACGTGAAAACCCGCGCCGGCCAATCGGCCAACGAGCACGCTACCCCCGCGCAATTCATCACCCAAGTCATCGAATTGAACACCAGCAGCGCTGCCGATCTGTCTGCGCTGATTCGCCCGTTGGTGTCGGCCAACGGCTACCTCGGCCCCTCCGTTTCGGCCAATGCCTTGGTGATCACCGACACCGGCGCCAACGTCAAACGCATCGCCCAGGTGGTGCGCCAACTCGACGGCGGTCAGCAAGATCAGCACGCTGTGGTAGCGCTGCGTTTTGCCCAGGCCAGTGACGTCGCCACGGTGATCGAATCCTCGCTGGGCAAGCGCAATGTCGACTCGCTGATACAAGTGCTGGCCGACGTCAGAACCAATCGCTTGATCGTCATCGGCCCGCTCGCCGTGCGCCAGCGTTTGACCGAGCTGATTCGCCAACTCGACGTGCCGGCCACCGCCAGCCTCGACACCGCGCGGGTCATCCGTTTGCGCCACAGCGATGCCAAGCAACTCGCGCAGGTGCTGGAAAGCATGGGCCAGAATCGCAAACAACCCACAGCTGGCAGCGGCAAAGAAGCATCCGCCGCAACGCCGTTCATGCTCAAGGCCGACGAAAGTCAGAATGCGCTGGTGCTGATCGCCGATCCGGCTCAGGTCAGAACCATCGAGAACATCGTCCGCGAGCTCGATCAGCCGCGTGCGCAAGTGCTGATCCACGCCGCCATCGTCGAAATTTCCGGCGACATCGCTGATGCCGTGGGCGTGCAGTGGGGCTTGAGTACGGGCGACGCGAAGGGCTTTATCAACTTTCCCGGCACCGACATTCCCATCGTCGGTGGCTTGAAGTTCGACGAGAAAAAATCGGCGCCCGACGGCGCGATTCTGCAGTTGGGCGGCGACCGTTTCGGCGCGTTGATTTCGGCGCTGGCGAGCAATACGCGGAGCAATCTGCTGTCCACGCCGAGCCTGCTGACCCTGGACAATCAGCAAGCGGAAATCATCGTCGGGCAGAACGTGCCGTTCAAGACTGGCTCCTACTCGACCAACAGCAGCGGCGCGGATAACCCGTTCACCACGGTCGAACGCAAGGACGTCGGCATCAGCCTGAAGATCAAACCCTACATCAACGAAGGCTCGACCCTGCGTCTGGAAGTCGAGCAGGAAGTCTCGGACATCGCGCCTTCGGTGTCGGGCATCGATTCCTCGGATCTGATCACCAACAAGCGCGCGCTGAAAAGCACGATTCTCGCCGACGACGGCGAAATAATTGTGATTGGCGGGCTGATCCGCGACAGCGTGCGCACGCAGAAAAGCGGTGTACCGCTGCTGCGCGACATTCCTTATCTCGGCGCGCTGTTTCGCTGGAGTCGCGACACCCAGACCAAAAGCAATCTGATGGTGTTTCTGCGCCCGACCATCGTGCGCAGCCGCGAAGGTCTCTCGGGGATCAGTCAGCAGCGTTACGACACCTTGCGTGACCTCAGTCAGCCCAAGGCCGGGGAGAGCAACTCGCTGTTGCTGCCGGCCGAGGCGCGGCATTTGTTTGAGCCCGCGACGGTGGCGCCATGAGTGCTCCACTGGAAATCCTGCCGTTCGGTTTCGCCCGGCGGTTTGGCGTGCTGCTGGACGCTGCGGGCTCCCGCCTGCTCATACGCGCCGACACGTCGCTGACCGCACTGGCCGAAGTGCGTCGCTTATGTGCTCGCGAACTGTCAATCGAGGTGCTTGAGCCAGAGCCTTTTGCCGCGCGTCTGGCCGCCACCTATCGCGAAGGCCAGAGCGCCGCGCAACAGGTCGCGCAAGGGCTGGACGATGAACTGGATCTGCTCAGCCTCGCCGAGCAAGTACCGCAAACCGCCGACCTGCTCGAGCAACAGGGCGATGCGCCGGTGATCCGCCTGATCAACGCACTGCTCAGCGAAGCGGTGCGCGCACAGGCTTCGGACGTCCATCTGGAAACCTTCGAGCAATACCTATCGGTGCGTATGCGCGTCGACGGTCAGTTGCGCGAGATGCTCAGGCCCAAACGCGAACTGGCGACGTTGCTGGTGTCGCGGATCAAAGTCATGGCGCGGCTCGACATCGCCGAAAAACGCGTGCCGCAGGACGGCCGGATTGCACTGCGTCTGGCCGGGCACGAAGTCGATGTGCGCGTCTCGACACTGCCGTCGGCGCATGGCGAGCGGGTGGTGCTGCGCTTGCTCGACAAGCAGGCCGGACGCCTCGAACTGCAACGTCTGGGCATGCCGGACGACACCCTCGCCAGCCTGCAAAACCTGCTCGCCAGACCTCACGGGATTTTACTGGTAACCGGGCCGACCGGCTCGGGCAAAACCACCAGTCTATATGCGGCGTTGAGCAGCCTGAACGATCCGTCACGCAACATTCTTACGGTCGAGGATCCGATCGAATATCACCTGCCGGGGATCGGCCAGATGCCGGTCAATGCGAAGGTCGAGATGACCTTCGCGCGGGGCTTGCGCGCCATTCTGCGGCAGGATCCGGACGTGGTGATGGTCGGTGAAATCCGTGATCGCGAGACCGCGCAAATCGCTGTGCAGGCTTCGTTGACCGGACATCTGGTGCTGTCGACGTTGCACACCAACAGCGCGGTCGGCGCGGTGACGCGGCTGGTCGACATGGGCGTGGATGCGTACTTGCTGGCCTCGTCGTTGGTTGGTGTGCTTGCGCAACGCTTGTTGCGCACGTTGTGTGTGCATTGCAAGGCGCCGTACTTCGCTGATGACGAGACTCGCCTGCGTCTGGATTTGCAACCCACGCAGACCGTGGCGTTGTTTCGGCCGCAGGGCTGTGAGCATTGCCAGCACGGTTATCGCGGACGCATCGGCATCTACGAATTGATCAGTATTAGCGAACCGGTGGCAGCGCTGATTCATCGAGGCGTCAGCGAGCGCGAACTGACCGACGCCACGCGCAAGGATTCGCGCAGTCTGTTTGAGGCCGGTCGGCAACGCGTGCTCGATGGCGTGACCAGCGTCGATGAGTGGCTGCGCGTGACGCAGGAGAACTGAGCGATGCCGACTTTCGATTACCGCGCTGACAACGCGCAAGGCCATCGCTGCCGAGGCCGGCTCGAAGCCGAAAATCCAAGGCACGCGCGGCAGCTGTTACGAGAGCGGGGACTGTGGCCGTTTCAACTCAAAGAACTGCGCGGTGAACAGGGTGCGAGGCGTGCCGGCCGTTTGAGCGCTAGTGATCTGGCGCTGCTGACGTTGCAGCTGTCGACGCTGGTGCAGGCCGGTTTGCCGCTGGAAGAAGCGCTGGAAGTGGCCGCGCGACAAACCGGCAAACGACGCGTTGCCGGATTGTTGTGGGCGGTGCGTGGCCGAGTCATGGAAGGCCATGCGCTGGCCGTCGCGTTAAGCCAGTTTCCTGCGGCGTTTCCCGAATTGTTCCGCGCCACGGTGGCGGCGGGTGAGCGCTCGGGCCATCTCGGTCATGTGCTGGAGCAACTGGCCGCTTACACCCAGGCGCGGCAGGCGTCGCGACAAAAGATTCAGATGGCGCTGATCTATCCGTCGATTCTGATGTTCGCCAGCGTGGCAATCGTTGGTTTTCTGCTCGGCTACGTGGTGCCGGACGTGGTGAACATTTTCGTCGACAGCGGCCAGCCGTTGCCTTGGCTGACCCGCGCATTGATCAGCCTCAGCGACGGTGTACGTCAGTTCGGTCTGGTGTTTCTTGGCGGCACATTGGCGCTGTTTAGTGGCTGGCGCTGGAGTTTGCGGCAACCGCTCTGGCGACTGCGCTGGCATGCGCTGGCGTTGAATATTCCGCTGATCGGCACGCTTCTGCGCGCCATGGAAGCGGCGCGATTCGCCAGCACTCTGGCGATCCTCGGCAAGAGCGCCGTGCCCTTGGTCGATGCACTGGAAATCGCCGCCGCCGTCATCGGCAACCAAACCATCCGCGCACGCATGAGTGAGGTCGCCCGCTCGGTGCGCGAAGGCTCGACGCTGACCCGCAGCCTGGAACGCAGTGGCGATATCCCGCCGATGATGCTGCACATGATCGCCAGCGGTGAACGCGCGGGCGAGCTCGACGCCATGCTCGCCCGCGCCGCCGAACAACAGGAAGCCAGCCTCGCTGCGCGTATTGCGTTGATGGTGAGTTTGTTCGAGCCGGCGATGCTGCTGGTGATGGGCGCGGTGGTGTTGCTGATCGTCCTCGCCATCCTCCTTCCGATCCTCAGTCTCAACCAATTGGTGAATTGATCCATGGCTCTTTTGCACAGAAAAACAGTGACCGCGCAGCGCGGTTTTACCCTGATCGAAATCATGGTCGTGGTGGTGATCATCGGCATCCTCGGCGCGATTGTTGTGCCGCAATTCATGAGCCGGCCGGATCAGGCGAAAACCACCGCGGTGAAGATCGACATTCAGGCGATCGCCACGGCGCTGGAGATGTATCGCCTCGACAACGCGCGGTATCCGACCACGCAGCAGGGGCTGGAAGCGTTGGTGAAACGCCCGAGCGGCACCCCGGCGGCGCGCAACTGGAATCCTGCGGGATATCTGAAAAGTCTGGCGCGCGATCCGTGGGGCACGCCGTATCAATACCTCAACCCCGGCACCCGTGCGGTGGGCGGCGGTTACGACTTGTATTCGCTGGGCTCCGATGGCGTCGGCGGCGGTGACGGCCACGCTGCCGATATCGGCAACTGGGCCATCGATTGATGCGCCAGCGCTGCCGGGGTTTCACCTTGCTGGAATTGATGGTGGTCATGGTGCTGATCGGCGTGCTGCTGGGTTTGGTCAGCCTGGTGGGCGGCAGCAATCCGGCGCAAGTGGCGCGGCAGGAGGCGAGCCGGATTGCGCGGGTGATCGAGCAGTTTCGCGAACGGGCGGTGCTGGAAGGGCGGGAGTTTGGTGTGGGGGTTAGCCAGGAGGGTTATCGCGTTCTGCAGCTTGGCGAGCGGGGTTGGTCGCCTTTAATGGCTTTGCAAACATGGCCGCCGGAGCTGCAGCCGCGACTTGCTGTGGAGGGCCTGCCGGTACGCTTGGCGAGCAGCGCAGAAATGCCGCAATTGTTGATTCTGAGCAGCGATGAAATCAGCGCGTTTACTTTGTTTTTAGTCACTCGCGATCGGGTTTGGGCGGGTCTGTCTTCGGACGGTTTGAGCGAGGTCTCGCTTGATGAGTGACCGACTGCTGATCAAGCGCATACGAGGTTTCACGTTGCTGGAAGTCATGGTTGCGCTGACGGTTTTCGCCGTACTCGCAGCAGCGATTCTTTCGGCAAGCCGTTACGTGGTGCAGCAGAGTGGTGCGGCTGAGCAACGGTTGTTTGCCGCGTGGCTGGCGGATAACCATTTGAACGAATTGCGCCTGCAAAACACGTGGGTCGCCGGACAACAGCAACAGATCGTGCACATGGATCGCCGCGAATGGCGGTTACGTCAGCATCTGCGCGAGGTCGATGTATCGGGGCTGTTCACGGTGGAACTGGAAGTCAGTCTCGCCGACAGCGATCAACCGTTGTATCGCACGACTGCACGGTTGCAGGGCCGCCATGAATAGCCAGCGCGGATTCACCTTGCTGGAACTGGTGATCGCGATGGCGATTTTCGCCGTGCTCGGTCTCGCCAGTTGGCGCCTGTTCGACAGTGTGGTGCGCGTGCAGCAGGCGACGGTGAGTCATGAGCGCGCTTTCAGAAGTCTGCAACGCGCGGTGGCGGTGATCGAGCGCGATCTGCTGCACATCACCGAGCAGCCGGTAGTGTTGAATGCCGGGCAACTGAGCGTGCAACGCAGCAACTGGCGCAATCCACTGGATCAACCGCGCAGCGAACGTCAGGAGCTGACGTATCGCTTGCTCGGCGACGTGTTGTGGCGCGAGAGCCGTGCCGAGGGCTCGCTGACCGTGCAGCGGCAGAAGTTGCTGGAGGATGTCATCGATCTGCGTTGGCACCTGTTTGATGCTTCTGCGTTGGAGTTTCAGCTCTCGACCCGGCGCTATGAGGGCATTCGCCGGGTGCTGCTGTTGCCGGGAGCCTTGCCATGAAACACCGGCAACAGGGGTTGGCACTGATCAGCGTGATGCTGGTGTTGAGCCTCGCTTTGCTGATCACCAGCGGCCTATTGCGCAGTCATCGACTGGCCTTGCAGAGCAGCGCGCAACAGCTGCAAACCCTGCATTTGCGTCAGTTGGCGGTGAGCGGAGAAATCTGGGCGCTGCGGCGTTTACACAAGGCTTTTTTACAACAGCAGAACCACGCCGAGATGCTCCGCGACTGGCCGCAAATCACTCCTGAACTGGGCAGCGAAGACGCGCAAGTCGAGGTGCAGATAGAAGACCTGTCGGCGCGTTTCAATCTCAATGCATTGCTGCATCAGGGGCAGATTGATGTGGTGACGCTTGAGCGCTGGGCGCGGTTGCTCGAATTGCTGGAGTTGCCCGCGTTGCGACCTGATCAGGTCGGGTATTTATCAGAGTTGAGCCAATTAAGACTGCTGCCGGGTTTCGATGCGGCAACGTTACTGCGTCTGGAACAGTGGGTAGCGCTGCTGCCCACGGATGCGACGCTGAATATCAATTCGGCACCGGCATTGTTGCTGCGGGTACTTGAGATCGAACCGGACATAGCTGACGCCCTCGTTCACCAGCGTTCGACAACCTCATGGCACAGCGTTCAAGGCTTCAGCGTCGATCCCTTAATCGCTGATGCTGGAATCAATACCCATGGACTCGGCGTCGACAGTCGCTGGCATCGCATCAGCGTGCGCGTGGTGCAAGACCAGCACGTGCTGACGCTGAGCACTGACGTCGAGTTCGTCGTAAAAACCGCCCAGCTGAAAGTCCTGCAACGTCGTTTACTTTCCTCCCGCGGCCTCGAGATAACGCAATGAAAAACTGGCTTTACCTGACCGCCGAAGGGCTTGCAGACCTGTCGTCTGACTGGCCATGTTGCCTGTGGTCGCACACCGGCGAACGTCAATCGATGCCGCTGCATCAAGCCGCACAAGTACTGCGCGGACAAAAAATCGACCTGTTACTGCCCATCGAATCCTGCAGTTGGCTGCGTAGCGAACCCTGGCCCGGGCGCCGTGCGCCCGCCGCGCAGGCGCTGGCATTTGCTGTGGAGGAACAGCTTGGCGAAGCGCTCGATACTGTGCATCTGAGCATTGGCAAAGCGGACGCCGAGCGACGTTATCCGCTGATGGTCATCGCTCGTGAGCGCCTGGCCGCGGTGTTGTCGCTGCTCGGTGAAAGTGGTCTGCAAGTGCGCTCGGTGTTTGTCGATGCCGACTTGTTGCCCACGGATCAGCCGATCGGCATCCGCTGGTTCGGACGCTGGTTGCTGGGCGGGGCGTTGCCGGCGCGGCTTGCAGTCACGGACGAGGGTTTGGCCGCGCTGAAAGGTGTGTTGCCCGAGGACATGGTCTGGGTCGATGAGCCGGATGAACAGGCATTGCTGGCGGAAGGTTTTCGACAAGCGATCAATCTGCGTCATGGCGAGTTTGCGCCACGGCATTCGCCGTTGCCTTGGCGTTCGCTGGCGGCGGTGCTGCTGACCTTTTTGTTGCTGGGCGTAGGCGCCAGCGAAACGCGGTTCCGTTTCCTTGACGGCGAAAACCGGCGTCTCGCCGAGCACAATGAACAGCGCTTCAAAACGCTGTATCCACAGCATGGGCAAATCGTCGATCTGACCGCGCAGATGCGGGCGATTCAGAGTTTGCCAGCGCAGTCTCGCAACACTCAGGTTGCGGCGCTGGTCAGGTTGATCGAGCAGGTGATTGGCGCGAGTCAGGTTGAGGTCAAACGCATCGATTTTGCCGAGGTCGATGGCTGGAAAGTGCAACTGACGGCCAACAGTTTTGCCGAGCTTGAGCAGTTGCGTGAACGCGGGCGTCAGCAAGGTCTGGCGATAAAAGTCGAGGGCGCGAGCAAGATAGGCGATCGGGTGACGGCGACACTGACGTGGGAGGCGGGCGTATGAAGTCTGATGATTACGTTCAGCGTTGGCGGCGTTTATCGCGCCGTGAGCGTGGGTTGATTCTGCTGCTGATGGCGGGGTTGCTCGGTGGTGCGGTGTTTACCTGGATCTGGCAACCAAGCGTGCAACGGCTCGAAGCGCTCGAGCGCCAACATCGTCAGCAACAGGCTTTTGCAATTCAACTGGATCGCGCTCAGCCACCAAGCAGTTCGGCGTTCGACGCGACTCAGCCGTTGTCGTTAAGGATCAGCGAAAGCCTCAACTCGACCGGGCTTGAGGTGCAGCAAATGGACAGCGATAACGAGCAGATTCGCCTGACCCTCAGTGGCCCGCCCGAGCCATTGTTGCTCTGGCTGGACAGGCTTGAACGTGACGGCGTGGTGCTGCAATCGCTGAGCCTGGAGCCGCGCGACAATCTGCTGGAAGCGCGGCTACAGCTCAGATAGTCGCGCCAGTCAGGGGCGGCAGTTTCGCCAGTTTCAATGCCACCAACAGCGCGATCAGCAATAGCGCACCGATGAACAACCCGATGCCGTTCCAGCCACCAAGGTGCCAGAACACCCCGCCTGCGGTGCCGGCGATGCTCGAGCCGGCGTAGTAGCTGAACAGGTACAACGACGACGCCTGGCCTTTGGCTTTGAGCGCGCGGCGGCCGATCCAGCTGCTGGCTACCGAGTGCGCGCCGAAGAAACCGAAAGTGAAAATCAGCATGCCGACAATCACCAGCGGCAACGGCGTGAACAGGGTCAACGCGAGGCCGACGAACATCAGCGCAATGGTCGCCCAGAGCACTTTGCGACGGCCAAGTTTGTCGGCCAGCGAACCGATTTTCGCCGAGCTGTAGATGCCCGACAGGTACACCACCGAGAGCAAACCCACAAAGACTTGATCAAGGTTGTACGGCGCCGCCAGCAAGCGATAACCGATGTAGTTGAACAGCGTGACAAACGCGCCCATCAACACGAACGCTTCGAGAAACAGCAGCGGCAGACCAGCGTCGCGAAAGTGCATGGTGAAACCGTCGAGCAGGCTGCGCGGGTGCAGCGAGCGCGAGCGAAAATTGCGCGACTCCGGAAGAATCTTCCAAAACACCGCTGCGGCAATCATCGCCAGACCGCCGATCACCAGCATCGCCGTGTGCCAGCTGACGAAGTCGATCAACACGCCGGTGATCAAGCGCCCGCTCATCCCGCCAATCGCGTTGCCGCCGATGTACAAACCCATCGCCAGGCCGATGTGCTGCGGGTGAATTTCTTCGCTCAGATAAGTCATCGCCACCGCCGCCAGGCCACTCAGCGACAGGCCGATCAGCGCACGCATGATCAGCACGCCTTCCCAACTCGGCATCATTGCACTGGCCATGGTGCAAATCGCTGCGGCGAAAAGCGCAGTCACCATCACCGGTTTGCGTCCGACCCGATCAGAAATCGGCCCGGTGATCAGCAGACCGATGGCGAGCATGCCGGTGGCGACCGAGAGGATCAGACTGCTCTGCGCGGCGTTGATCGAATATTCGTGGGACAGCAGCGGCATCATCGGCTGCACGCAATACAACAGCGCAAAGGTCGCGAAACCGCCGCTGAACAGCGCCAGCACCGTGCGCATGAACATCGGCGTGCCTTTTTCGATGTAGATCTCTTGCAGCTCGGCGACGACATCGTCGGCTGCAGCAGGCGGAACTTCATGGGCAAGGGGCGCGACAGCAGTTTTCACTTCAGACCTCGGAGGGCACAGCCAGGCAGGCAATGAAAAAATCATATAGCTGGCTAATGTTTCTATCCAATATATTGTTCGACCTGTTTGATAGCTTTTACGACCTAATGGGGTTTTCATGGAATTGCGTCATCTGCGCTACTTCATCGCCGTCGCCGAAGAACTGCACTTTGGCCGCGCCGCACAGGTGTTGGGCATCTCGCAGCCGCCGCTGAGTCAGCAGATTCAGGCGCTGGAACAGGAAGTCGGCGCGCGGCTGTTCGAACGTACCAATCGTCGGGTCGAACTGAGCGAGGCTGGGAGATTGTTTCTCGAAGAGGCGCGGTTGGTGCTGGCGCAGGTCGATAAGGCTGCGGATGTTGCCCGACGTGCACAACTCGGTGAACTGGGCGAATTGAAGATTGGCTTCACCTCGTCGGCACCGTTCAACTCGACTATTCCACAGGCGATCTTTTCCTTTCGGCAACGTTTTCCGGCAGTGCACCTGAACCTGCGCGAGATGAGCAGCACGATGGTTGCCGATGCGTTGGTCGATGAGTCGATTGAAGTCGGCATCATGCGCCCGCTCGGATTGCCGGATTCGCTGAGCGTGGTCGAGTTGATGCGCGAACCGTTGGTCGCTGTGCTCAGCTCGAAACATCCGCTGGCGCAGGGCTCGGAGGAGGGTTTGTTTTTGGCCGCATTGGCGCATGAGCCATTCGTGTTCTTTCCGCGCAGTTACGGCAGTGGTTTGTATGCGCAGTTATTGAGCCTGGCGCGCGACGCGGGGTTCAGCCCGCACTTTGCGCAAGAGGCGGGTGAGGCGATGACCATCATCGGCCTGGTGGCGGCGGGGTTGGGCGTGTCGGTGATGCCGGCGTCGTACCAGCGCATGCGCATTGACGGCGTGGTCTATCGGCCGTTGCTCGATCCCGAAGCGGTGACGGCGGTGTGGCTGGTGCAGCGCAAGGATCAGAAGTCGCCGATGGCCAAGGCGTTTGTTGAACTGCTGACGCGTAAGGTTGAGTCCGCTTAAAAGATCGCAGCCTTCGGCAGCTCCTACCTCGATCTATGTAGGAGCTGCCGAAGGCTGCGATCTTTTGATCTTGCCGTTAAGGCAACCGCACCAAATCCCCTTTCAACGCCACCCGCGTCACAAAAATCCCCGCCCGACACTCATAAGTATTCAAATCCTTGCGCACATGCTGGTCGTAATAACTGACGATATTGGTCACCGCATTCGCCCCGACCCGCTTGGCATCGGCCTGCAGCTTGATCAGATTCGACTGCAACACCCACTCGCAGGAATCGTGATCACTCTTGTTGAAACCGTTGGTGCTCAAATCACTGACCACACCCCGGCGCAGCAACTGCTGAGTGCCCTGCGGCCCATTACCGACCAGATAAAACTTCACACTGCCATCCAGCCGCCCGGCGCGAATCGCGTCCGAAAGCACGGTTTCGAATGGCATGTACATGAGGTTGGTGGCATGGCTGGCGCTGGGCAGCAGGCCGAAAAGCGCGGCGGCGATCATGGCTTTCACTTGCATGGTCATCTCCTTGACGATGAAAGAGAACCGCGAGTGCTCGACCGACCGGGCCCGCCGTTCTGGCAGGCGCGATGCGAAGGCCTGCGAGAACGAGTGTAGATGCTGAAAGAAATATTTGTGGTTAGGGGACAAGCTGGTGCGTGATTCCTGGACTACAGAGAGTCAGTGTTTTGCCTACAGAAATTCAGGAAACAGCTGTCTTGAGCTAATAGCTGAGCGCCGCTAGTTTGTCAGGTGTCAGTAATCATCCAAAAGTAGCCATGACTGAAGAATTCAAAAATTGGGACTCTGCCGATTATTTGCTGACGGATGAGGACTTTGAGGCTTATCTGGAAGTCTGTTTGGAAGAGGCCGGCGGCGATGCTGCGATTATTATTAAAGCGTATGAAACGATTGAGCGCGCGCGTCGAAGACTTCAGCCACTAAGTGTTCCCTTTGGGGCTTGTGAGACTCTGAGGAGTTCTGGTCAACCAGCCATCTCAGAGCCAGACAGGGAGTCGACCTGTTTGTGAAAGTGCACCCCTGTGGCGAGGGGATTTATCCCCGATGGACTGCGAAGCAGTCCCCAGAACTGGGGCCGCTACGCGACCCATCGGGGCGGTGCGACGTTTCGCTAAATCCCCTCACCACAGGACTGCATTCATTCAGTCATTAGTCACTCGGTCATTCAGCCACTGAGCCACTCAGTCAGTCAGTCGACGTGAGCAAGGTCACCCCTCAACGCCACGCTCGACACCACCATCCCCGCACGGCACTGAAACTTCTCGGTGTCTTTGTACAGATCCCGCTGATCCACGCTGGCGATGTTGATCACCGCGTTGGCGTCGGCTTTTTTCGCGGCGTTCTGCAGGGTGGCCAGTGCCGATTGCAGGGCCCAGAAGCAGGCGTCTTCGTCGGACTTGTTGGAGCCGTTGGTTTTGCGGCTGCTGCTCACGGTGTCGAGTTTTCGCACTTGCTTGGGCAGGGTTTCGCCGGCCAGGTAGAACTTCACGCTGCCGTCGAGCAGGCCGGCGTCGGTGGCGCGTTTGACGCCTTCACGGAAGCTCAGGTAAGTCGGTTCGTCAGCGCCTTGTTTGATAATGCCAAGGTTGTTGACCGCTTCGATGTCCGGGTTGATCGACAGCTCTTTGAGCACGTTGTCGCGCAGCCGGTTGACCCAGCGGTTGTAGTTGCCGTGGATCTTGCCGTCCTTGGCGTCGAGGCCGTAGCTGCTGCGGTAGTCGATTTCGAACGAGGTCGGGGTAAACGGGATATCGACTTCGGCGTGATGGCGACCGCGCACGGTGATCGCCGCTTTGATCATGCCCGGGCGCACCGATTGCACCACCCATTGACGATCGTTCAGCGCGGTGACGATGGCGCGGCTCATCTGTTGCTGAGTGAAACCGAGGTTCGGCGAAAACTCTTCTTTGGCGTTGTACACCGGTTTGCTGGTGCAACCGCCGAGCACAAAGGCCAGGGCCAGCAGTGCGGCGATGCGGTGAAACTGAGTCATTCCCTTTACTCCAAACGTGTTGCGGTCAGTGCCAGCGACGGAAAATCAACGAGGTGTTGACGCCACCAAAAGCGAAATTGTTGTTCATCACGAACTCGTGGTGCATCTGGCGGAATTCGCCGCGCAGGTAATCGAGCTTGCCGCAGTGCGGATCGACCTCGTCGAGGTTGAGCGTGTGCACGTACTGATCGCGGTTGAGCATTTCGATGCTGAACCACGACTCCAGCGCCCCGCAGGCCCCCAGCGTGTGGCCGAGGAAACTTTTCTGCGAGCTGATCGGCATGCGTTCGCCGAACAAACTGCTGGTGGCTATTGTTTCGGCAATGTCGCCCTGTTCTGTAGCGGTACCGTGACCATTTACATAACCGATGGCGTCCGGTGTCAGCCCGGCGTCTTCCAGCGCCAGCTCCATGGCGCGGCGCATGGTCACTTGCTCGGGGCGGGTGGTGTGCTGGCCGTCGGCGTTGCTGCCGAAACCGACGATCTCGGCGTGGATGTGCGCACCGCGTGCGAGGGCGTGTTCCAGTTCCTCAAGCACCAGCATGCCGCCGCCCTCACCGATCACCAGACCGTCGCGGCCCTTGTCATACGGGCGCGGACTGGTCTGCGGTGCATCGTTTTTCAGGCTGGTGGCGTAGAGCGCGTCGAAGACCATCGCTTCGGTCGGGCAAAGTTCTTCGGCACCGCCGGCAAGCATCAGCGGCAAACGGCCAAACTTGATCGCCTCGTAGGCATAACCGATGCCCTGGCTGCCGCTGGTGCAGGCGCTGGACGTCGGGATCAGGCGCCCGGTGAGGCCGAAGAAGATGCTGATATTCGCGGCGGTGGTGTGCGGCATCATCCGCACGTAGGAGTTGGCGTTAAGGCCCTCGGCCACCGAGTTGAGCAGCATGTTGCCGAACGCTTTGATCTCGTCGGTGCTGCCGGTCGACGAGCCGCAAGCGACGCCCATCCGGCCGTCCTTGATCATCGCGTCGCCGAGCAGGCCGGCATCGGCCAAGGCCTTTTCCGCTGCGCCGACCGCCAGTCGCGAAACCCGGCCCATGCTGCGCAGTTGCTTGCGCGTCCAGTGCGCCGGCACGACGAAATCATCGATTGGCCCGGCCAGACGCGTGTTGAGTTCGCTGAAGCGATCCCACTCGTCCATCCGGCGAATGCCGCTGCGGTTGGCCGCGAAGTTACCGGCGATGGTCTGCCAGTCGCTGCCCAGCGAAGTGATGCCGGCCATGCCGGTGACGACGACGCGCTTCATCAGCATAAGCCTCCGTTGACCGCCAAGACCTGGCGGGTGATGTACGAGGCTTCCGCCGACATCAGGAAATTCACCGCACTGGCCACCTCTTCAGGGGTGCCCATGCGTTGCGCGGGGATCATTTTCATCAGTTCTTCCACCGGCACGTTTTCGTCGAGCATCGCCGTGTCGATCAGGCCCGGCGCGACACAGTTAACGGTGATTTTGCGCTTGCCCAGCTCAATCGCCAACGCCTTTGCAGCGCCGATCACGCCAGCCTTGGAAGCGCTGTAATTGACCTGGCCACGGTTGCCGATCAGCCCCGACACCGAGGTGATGCAGACAATGCGACCGGCGGCGCGGCGGCGGATCATCGGCATCATCACCGGGTGCAGAACGTTGTAGAAACCGTCGAGGTTGGTGCGCAGCACCACGTCCCAATCATCATCGCTCAGCGCCGGGAACGCGCCGTCGCGGGTCAGGCCGGCATTCAGCACCACGCCGTAATAGGCACCGTGGGTTTCGACGTCGGCTTCGAGAATGGCTTTGCAGGTTTCGCGGTCGGCGACGTCGAATTGCAGGATGCGCGCCTTACGGCCCAGCGCTTCGATTTCAGCTTGAACGCCTTGCGCCTCGGTCACGCCGCTGCGGCAATGCAAGACGATGTCGTGCCCGGCCTGCGCGAGGCGCAAGGCAATGGCGCGGCCGATGCCACGGCTGGAGCCGGTGACCAGTACGAATTCAGTCATCGTTCGACTCCTTTGTCTGTTGCAGATATTGAGTGGCTTCGGGCGGGCGGAACACGTTGAGCCGGGCGCTGGCATGGATGCCGTCGCCGTGGATATGGCATTCGAAGACGCCCATGCCGTTGTCGTCTTCCAGCGAGCGCAGGCCATGAATGGTCAGATCGGTGCCGGCGGGGTACGCCTCGACATTGCACTCGAACTTGCGTGTGCCGAGCAGAAAACCCAGCTCCACCGGATTACCTTTTTGTCGCGCGTGGCAACCGGCAAACGCGGCGACGCTTTGCGCCATCAGTTCGACGCCGACCCACGCCGGCAGGCTGCCGTCGGGCAGGTTGAATAGGCCTTCGGACTTGACCGTCAGGCGGGTAAAAATCTGTTCATCGTCGAAGCGCTCGATGCTGTCGATCAGAATCATGTCGCCGGCATGGGGCAGCAGTTCGGCGAGCGGCCAGTCGGTCATGGGGCGTCTCCGAGAATCAGGCTGACGTTGTTGCCGCCGAAGGCAAACGAATTGCTCATCAGGTAGCGGGGAGCAATGGACGTCAGGCGTTCGCTGGCGGTCACCCACTTCAGCGCTGGCAGCGCAGGATCGGCCTGACCGTCCCAGACGTGCGGCGGCAACGCGTGATCAGGGTTGTCGGCGCTCAGGCTCAGCCAGCAAAACGCCGCTTCCAGCGCACCGGCCGCGCCGAGGGTGTGGCCGGTCATCGGTTTGGTCGACGAACAGGCGACGCCTTCGGGAAAAAGCGTGGCGACGGCCAGACTTTCCATGGCGTCGTTGTGTTGGGTGGCGGTGCCGTGCAGGTTCAGATAGCTGATTTGCGAGGTTTGCAAATGCGCGCGGCTCAGGGCTTTGCGCATCGCTTGCAGGGCGCCGCGACCGCTCGGCTCCGGCGCGGAAATATGGTGTGCGTCCGAGCTGGCGCCGGCGCCGAGCAGGGCGATCGACGGGCCGTCGTGAGCCTGTTTGCTCATGACGAACAACACCGCCGCCTCGCCGATATTGATGCCGTTGCGGTTGGCCGAGAACGGATTGCAGCGTTCGTCCGACACCGCTTCCAGCGACGAAAAACCGTTCAACGTCAGCTTGCACAAACTGTCGACGCCGCCGCACAACACCGCGTCGCACAAGCCCAGATCAAGCAGACGCTGGGCGCTCATCAAGGCGCGGGCGCTGGAAGTGCAAGCGGTGGAGATCACGTAGGCCGGGCCGCTCAGTTGCAGCCAGTCGGCGAGGAAATTCGCCGGTGCGCCGAGTTCCTGCTGACGATAATCGTATTCGGCCGGGAACTGCTGCTCGCGAATGTAGTGCGCCAGGCCACGGCTGGCCTCGTCGATGCCCGAGGTGCTGGTGCCGAGCACCACACCGATGCGGTCGCGGCCGTAGGTCTGGATCGCTTGATCGATGTCATCGCGAATCTGTAGCGCCGCTTCCAGCAACAACTGATTGTTGCGGCTGCTTTGATCGGCAAGTGCTGGCGGGATCGGCGCCAATTCACCGTGTACAGCGGCCACCGGCAATTCACGCTCCGCCACCCAGCCGGATTCGCGGCGCATGCCCGAGCAGTCGCCGGCGAACAGGTTGCGCGCGACTTCGGCCTTGTCGCGACCCAGCGCGCAAATCACGCCGAGGGCATTCAGGTAAGCGGTCATGGCGTCGATTTACCGAGCGGAGAAACGCGATAGTGCGGGCCTTGGGGCAGGTTCAATTCGAAGCTCAACGGTTGTGAATAACGGATGTCCCAGCGCGCTGGCAGGGAACGTTGCCCGGTCTGCTGTTGTGCAGAAGGGTAATTGCGCAACAGCTCGGCGGACGGGGTCAGGGCGAACAATAGCGCGGCGAACAGCTCGCGGGCCTCCGGGTTCGGCGGCAGCAGACCATCGGCCTGCCAGCGACCGTCGATCAATTGCTGACGCGCCTGGGGAATACCCAGCGGATCCATCATCGACCAACGAATACCCGGGCCTTCGCGCTGGATCACCAGCAGCCAGTCCTGGCGTTGCTCGGCTTGCTGGCGTTCGATGTGCAGTTGCAACGGCAGCGGCAACGTCGGGTTGCCCGCCGGCAGCGGCGCCTGGCTGGCGCAGGCACTTAACAGAAATATTGCGCCGACCATCACCATCCGCAGCACTGCGGAAACTGTAGGAGTGAGCCTGCTCGCGATAGCGGTCATACATTCAAAATAAAGGTTAGCTGACCCACCGCTATCGCGAGC
>NZ_JASCPK010000101.1:0-21895 GCF_029959385.1 Pseudomonas sp. PS01303 | reverse complement strand
CTGCGATCTTTTGATCTTAAAAAATCAAGATCAAAAGATCGCAGCGTGCCGCAGCTCCTACAGGGCGGTTTTTAGAAACGGTCAAGCCTGTATGGCTCGTTTCTCGGCATCTCACGCAACGCCATCCCGACAACCATCTCCGCCGTCACCGCCGCCTGCGTCAGCCCCAAATGCTGATGACCAAACGCAAGCAACACCTTGCCCCCGCACACCTGATCAATCACCGGCAGCGAATCCGGCAATGACGGCCGAAAGCCCATCCACGGTGTCGCCGCTTCAGCATCCAGATCCGTGCGAAACAAGCCCTGACTCAACCGATGCAACTGCCACGCGCGCTCCATGCTCGGCGGTTTCTCCAGCCCGGCGAACTCAACCGTGCCTGCCAACCGCAACCCTTCGGTCATCGGCGTCATGATGAACTTGCGTTCCAGCGAGGTAACCGGGAAGGGCAGTCGCCCCTGTTCCTGCGGCAGCATCAAGTGATAACCGCGCTCGGTGTCCAGCGGGACTTTTTTGCCGGTCAGCGCAGCGGTCAGTTTCGCCGAGTGCGCGCCGCAGGCAATCAGCACGCGGCTTGCGGTCAAGCCACCATTACCGGTAATCAACGAAACACCGTTTTCCTGAACATGGCCGCCCTGCACCTGCTGCTGCAGAAAACTCACGCCGCAGGCTTTTGCCGCTTCAACCAATTCGCACACCACCCGGTACGGGTCGATGAAATGCCCGGTGCGCGGAAAGAACAAACCGCCCTGAATTTGCTCGCTGAGTTGCGGCGCCGTGTCCTGAATTGCCTTGGCCTGCCAGTAATCGACAGGCACTTCCTGCTGTCGCAATCGAGCTTGCAACGCGCCGATGGTCTGACGTGATTCCGGGCGTTCGAACACCAGCAACGAGCCGTCGACTTTCAGCAAGTCCGGCCGCTGGATGTCGGCGAGCAAGCGTTGCCAGGCGTCCAGACTGCTTTCATTGAGCGCGCGTAATCCGGCCACGGTTTTCTGAAACGGTTCCGCCCGCAGGTTCAAGAGCAGCCGCGTGAACCACGGCAAGGCGCGGGGCAGGTATTTCCAGTCCAGTCGCAACGGCCCCATCGGGTCGAGCAGCATGGCCGGCAGGCGTTTGAGGATCGACGCATCGGCAATCGGGAACACCTGCTCGGTCGCCAGGTGCCCGGCATTGCCGAACGAGGCGCCGTGACCCGGTAGCTGTTGATCGATGACGACCACGCGCAAACCCTGGCGCGCAAAGCGCAAGGCGCAGGCGACGCCGATGATGCCGGCGCCGACCACAGCGATGTCGTGGGAGACGTTATTCGTCATTGGTCAGTGCTTCCCTGTGCCCATCGAGCAGGCGACTCAGGTGCAACGGATTTGCGTGTTTCAGTGCTGTCGGCAACAAGCTGTCAGGGAAATCCTGATAACAGACCGGGCGCAGAAAACGCAGGATCGCCGCCGTGCCCACCGACGTTGTGCGCGAGTCCGACGTCGCCGGAAATGGCCCGCCATGCACCATCGCATCGCAGACTTCGACGCCGGTCGGCCAGCCATTCACCAGCAAGCGTCCGGCCTTGCGCTCCAGTGTCGGCAGCAGCGCGCGGGCGTGATCAAGGTCTTCATCATCCAGGTGCAGCGTCGCAGTCAACTGACCTTCCAGACGCTCGGTGACCTGACGCATTTCATCCACGCTGGCGCATTGCACTATCAGCGACGCAGCGCCAAAGGCTTCTCCCTGCAGATTGTGATCAGCGAGGAAATCGGCGGCGTCGCTGACAAACACCTGCGCCTGACCCTGATTCGGGCCGCTGCCGATCTGGCCGATGGCGGCGACATTTGCCCGAGCGTTTTCGGCCAGCGCATTCACCGCCGATTCATAGGCGTTGAAGATCCACGGGGTTAGCATTGTCTGCGCCGGACTGCTTTTAATCCATTCGGCCGTAGCGGCGATAAAACTTTCCAGCGCTGCACTTTTCAGGGCAATCACCAATCCTGGATTGGTACAAAACTGCCCGGCGCCCAATGTCAGTGAAGCCACAAACCCTTCGGCCAATGCCTGAGTGCGCTTCTGTAATGCCGCCGGAAACAGCAGCACCGGGTTGATCGAACTCATTTCCGCATACACCGGAATCGGCTCGGGCCGCGCCTGTGCCGCTTGAATCAGCGCTAGTCCACCGCTGCGCGAACCGGTAAAACCCACAGCTTTGATGCGTGGATCGCTGACCAGCGCAATGCCCACTTCACGCCCTGAACCGTACAACAGCGAAAACACACCGTCCGGCAAACCACAGGTTTTCACCGCCCGTGCCACCGCTCGGCCAACCAGTTCACTGGTGCCGGGATGCGCACTGTGCGCCTTGACGATCACCGGGCAGCCGGCCGCCAGCGCCGATGCCGTATCGCCGCCCGCCACCGAAAACGCCAAGGGAAAATTACTCGCGCCGAACACCGCCACCGGCCCCAGCGCAATCTGCCGTTGACGCAGATCCGAACGCGGCATCGGTTGACGATCCGGCTGCGCGTTATCGACGCGCACATCCAGCCATTCGCCCGCGCGCACGGTGCGCGCGAACATTCGCAATTGTTGGCAAGTGCGCCCGCGTTCACCCAACAGGCGAGGGCGCGGCAGGCCGGTTTCAGCCATGGCGCGGTCGATCAATTCATCGCCGAGGGCTTCGATTGCCACGGCAATGCTTTCAAGAAATTCGGCGCGGACATTCAGGGTTGTCTCGCGATAAGCGTCGAACGCCGCCCAGGCCAATGCGCAAGCCTGCTCGACATGTTCCGCTGAACCGCCGGCATACGCCGGTTCCAGCGTGGCGTTCGTGGCCGGGTTGATGCCCCGAATGGCTTCGCGATTACCCGCGATAATGTGCTGCCCGATCAGCATGTGGCCCGTCAGCGTCATGGTGTTTTCCCGATAAAAAAGTGATGCCCGCCGTGAGCTAAAAACTTCACGGCAGGCGAAAGCAAGGATCAGGCGAAGTTCTGTTCCGCCGACCAGTTCTCGTACCAGTGACGGAACAGCGCGTACTGCTTCTCGGCGTAACGCCGTTGCGAGTCGCTCAACGCATCGGTTTCGTTGAAGTGCAGGGTGTATTCCTTGTCGCCGTTGAGCACCATCAGATGCTTGTAATACAGCACCAGATCGCAGCCTTCATCGAACGACGACAGCACCGCCAATGCTGATTCCAGCTCCCGCGCCTGACGCCGCGCCTTGGCATCTCCTTGAGCGGCCTTCTTGCTCAGCGCGACCAATTGCAGCACTTCGCGAGGCAGGGCGTTGCCGATGCCGGTGATTGCGCCGGTGGCGTTGCAGTTGACGAAACCGTGCACCACTTGCGTGTCGACGCCGACCATCAGGGTCACGTTTTCATCTTTGGAGGTGATGTTTTCGGCGGCGTAGCGCAGATCGGCGCCACCGCCAAATTCCTTGAAGCCGATCAGGTTCGGGTACTCGCGGCGCAGTTCGAAGAACAGGTCGGCACGGGTGGCGAAACCGTAGTAAGGGCTGTTGTAGATCACCGCCGGTAGGTTCGGCGCCGCTTGCAGAATGGCTGCGAAGTGGGCCTTTTGCGCAGTCACCGAAGCACCCCGGGACAGCACGCGCGGAATCACCATCAATCCTTGCGCGCCGACTTTTGCCGCATGCGCCGCATGGGCGACTGCTTCACGGGAATTCACCGCGCCAGTGCCGACAATCGTTGGAATGCCCGCTGCCACCAGACGCGCCACGCCTTCCTGACGTTCAGCCTCGGTGAGCAGCGGCCAGTCACCCATCGAGCCGCAATACACCACGGCGCTCATGCCGATATCGATCAGCTCGCGACCCTTGGCCACCAGCGCGTCGAAGTCCGGTTTGCGCTGGGCGGTGCACGGGGTCATCAGGGCCGGCATGCAACCGGTGAAGATGTTGTCGCTCATTGTTTTAACTCCTTGGCACATCGTTCAAATTGAGGTGAAAAGTCTGCGTGGCGGTTTAAATGCCCCACGCGAACGGGTCTGTTTCGTCGATCAGCAAGGTGCTGTCGGCGGTCATGTAGGCGCGGCCGGTGATGTACGGGCGAATGCGCTCGCCCTCCCATTCGAAGCGGCCTTCGAACTGGCTGCCGGTGATGCTCGCCTGCACCCAGATCGCGCCGGGTTGCAGCTTGTCGTCGGCGGCGAGGCAGGCGAGTTTGGCGCTGGTTCCGGTGCCGCACGGGGAGCGGTCGTAGGCTTTGCCGGGGCACATGACGAAGTTGCGGCTGTTGGCAACGGCGTCGTCAGCGAACAGTTCGATGTGGTCGATCACCGCGCCGTCTTCGCCATGAATGCCTTGGTCTTCGAGGGCTTTGAGCATCGCCCAGGTGTAGGCGGTGAGGTGTTCGACGTTGTCCATCGTCAGCGTCTGGCCGTGTTCGGAAACGAGGAAGAACCAGTTGCCGCCATAGGCGATATCGCCGAAGACGCGGCCGAATCCCGGCACATCCACCGGCACCTGTTTGCGATGACGGTAAGCGGGGACGTTGCCCAGCGTGACCGAGCCGTCGTCATGCAACGTGGCGCTGACCGGGCCGACCGGCGTGTCGATCTTGTGCACGCCGGGCTGGATTTTTCCCAGGTACTGCAACGAGTTGATCAGGCCGATGGTGCCGTGGCCGCACATGCCGAGGTAGCCGGCGTTGTTGAAAAAAATCACCCCGCACGTGGCGTCCGGCGACACCGGTTGGCAATACAGCGCGCCGACCAGCACATCGTTACCGCGCGGTTCCAGCAGGCAGGCACGGCGCCAGGCATCGTGCTGATTGCGCAGGGCATCTCGTTTTTCCACCATCGTGGTGCCGGCCAGATCGGGGAAACCGCTCATCACCAGACGCGTGGGTTCACCGCCGGTGTGGGAATCAATGACGTGTACTTCTTTCATGAATAGATCCCGTTGGATGATTTCAGTAGGCGCCGGCAGGGCGCGCAGACACGGTCGAAGCGGGAGCGGCGACTTCGCTTTCTTCATCGTCTTCTTCCAGACGCAGCAGGTGCGCCGGTACGCCCGTCGCGGCGCCCCAGTAATAAATACCGGTGGCGCAAACGGCGACGACAATGGTGTCGAACGGATGAGCGAGGATGCCGAGGCCACCAAAGGTGCCGAGTTTCGACAGCACAATCGTTACCGCGTAGAAGGCGATCAACCACGCCGAGGAGCGCACCTGGCTGGCCAGATTGAGGTGCGCGGTCGGCACGAAACGGCCGCACAGCAGGTACACAACGAACATCAGAATTTGCAGACCAAGCAGCCACGACACAGTATTCCAGCCCGACCAGTAAACGATCAGCGCGGCGATGATGAACGACACCGGCCCGAGCACGCCCATGCACTTGACCCGAAACGGACGCGGCATGTTCGGCGCATTGCGGCGCAGTGCAGCCACCGTCACGGGCGCAACGGCGTAGCTCAGCACCAGCGCGGCGGAGACCACGTTGATCAGCGCTTCCCACGACGGGAACGGCAACGTCCAGAACACCGACAGGGCAAAGGTCAGCCACAGCGCCGGACGTGGGATGCCGGATTTCTCGTCGATGTGGGTGAAGACCTTGAAGAAGGTGCCAGTCTGCGCCCAACCGTAGATCACGCGGGGCGTGGCGTTCATGTAGATGTTGCCGCAACCGCTTGGCGAGATCACCGCGTCGGCGACCACCAGATAGGCCAGCCAACCCACGCCTAGCGCCAAGGCGATGTCGCGGTACGGCAGGGAGAATTCCTTGCTGATCCCGGCCCAGCCATTGGCGAGCATTTCGGTCGGGATGCTGCCGAGAAAGGCCATTTGCAGCAGCACATAAATCAACGTCGACAGCAGCACCGAGAGGATCAGCGCGATAGGAATGGTGCGCTGCGGATTCTTCACTTCACTGGCCACCGAGATGATCGGTGTCAGCCCCAGATAGGCGAAAATCACGCCGCCCGCCGACACTGCCATTTCGATACCGGACAAGCCGAACGGCGCAAAACCTTGCACCTGGAAGTTGGCCGGTTTGAAGAAGGTGAAGAGCACGCCGATCACCAGCAGCGGCACGATGAACTTGAACACGCTGACCAGATTGTTGGCCTTGGCAAAGGTCTTCACGCTGCGGTAGTTGAGCAGGAAAAACACGCAGAGCAGGCCGAACTGCACCATCCAGCCGAGGATCGTCGGGTTGCCGCTGCCCGTCTGGGTCAGCTCGGGAAACCATGCCGCCGCGTATTGGCGCGAGGCAACCACTTCGATCGCCACCAGACTGGAAAACGCGATCAGGGTGATGAAGCCCATCAGGTAGCCGAGCAGCGGCCCGTGGGAGTAAACCGGGTAACGCACCACGCCGCCGGCACGCGGTAAGGCCGCGCCCAGTTCGCAGTAAACGATGCCCAGCAACAACACGGCAAAACCGCCCAGCAACCAGGAGAAAATCCCCGCCGGCCCGGCAATCGCGGACACGTGACTGGCCGCGAACAACCAGCCAGAACCGAAGATCGCTCCGAGCCCGATAAATGTGAGGTCGATCAGTGAAAGCTGTTTTTTGAACTTGCCTTGGCCTGACATGGCATCGCCTTCTTGTGAGTTATTGGATAGGCAGTTGTGTCACTGGGACGGCCAGACTTTGAACTCATCGACGGCATGGCGATTGATGTTTTGTGGCGGGTTGGATGACGAAATCAGCACAATGGCGCAGATTAATCGCGGCCCTCGACAGGCCTGCATTGATCCTGCAATCTGCACGCGAATGCCGCAGGGCGGGCACTTGGCCGATCCGCGTTTGAAGAGGAATCCGTAATGCAGCAAGCGTTTTCGATCCTGTCCCAAGGCATCGGCGGCCATCGTCCGCAGACCCTGGAGGAGTTACTGGCCGGTGCGGCGCTGCTGTTGCCGATGCTCGACGTGATCCCCAATGCGGCGATTTTCATCAAGGACACGCAGGCGCGTTACGTGCTCGCCAACCGCACGTTGGTGCAGCGTTGTGGCTTGAAGGATTTGCGTCCGTTGCTCGGTAAAACCAGTGCGCAGGTATTCCCGGCGCAACTAGGCCCGGGCTATACCGAGCAGGATCGCAAAGTGCTGGAGGAGGGCTTTGTGCTGGAGGATCAGCTTGAGCTACACCTGTACGGCAGTCGCGAACCGGGCTGGTGCCTGACGCACAAGCAGCCGCTGTACAACCGAGACGGGGTGATTATTGGGCTGGCGGGGATTTCGGTGGATCTGCAATCGGCCAGTGAAACGCATCCGGCGTTTGAGCGATTGGCGGCTGTCGATGAGCACATTCGTGGGAATTTCAATCGTCGGGTGACTTTGTTGGAATTGACCCGGATTGCTGGTATTTCCGTTGCGCAACTGGAGCGTTACTGTAAGCGCGTGTTCCATTTGACGCCTCGGCAGATGATTCAGAAAGTGCGGCTGGAGCATGCGCATCGCTTGTTGCACAGCGATTTGCCGATCACTGACGTTGCGCTGCAATGCGGGTACACCGATCACAGTGCGTTCACTCGCCAGTTCAAGGCCTCTACAGGCTTTACCCCTCGCCAGTACCGACGGGCCACTTCTCAGTGAATGACTGAAATTCCCTGTGGGAGCGGGCTTGCTCGCGAAGGCGTCGGGTTGGGCGGCTGGGTTTTTGTTGACTGAGTACATATCCATTGCTGTGGTAACGGCGGCTCAGGGTTCCGCCCTTACGGCGGGTCACCTTTTCCAGACGCCGAAAAGGTAACCCAAAAGGCTTTGCCCCAGCATTCGGCCCGCTCGCTGGGGCTCGGGGTTCCTTCGCTCCGGAATTCATCCGGGCGCATCGCCTCCGGTTTGCTGCGCTGCACCTCCTCTCGATGCATTTGGCTGCGCCAAACGGTCGCTGCGCTCCCACCCCCGGATCAATCCCTCCACTCAGCCTTCCGACGGGGCCTGTGAATCAAGATCAAGAGCAGGCGAGCTGACACTCGGCCTAATGGCGAACACCGCCACGGTAGGAGTGAGCCTGCTCGCGATGGCGATTTGTCAGGCACTGGTTTTGAGGCTGGATGTACACAAAACCTGTAGGAGCCGAGCTTGCTCGCGAAGGCGTCAGCACATTCAACATCAGCTTTGAATGTAAAGGCCTCTTCGCGAGCAAGCTCGGCTCCTACAAGGATCAGTGCTTGCTCATCAGGCCGTGCAGGACGCCGAGGCGCAGGCCGGGTTCGGAGGGGGCCATTTGCGAGATGCCGAATACTTTGAACGCCGCGAGCATCAATACCAATCCGCCGGGCAGGATGCTTTGGCGGTGCGGTTGCAGGCCGGCGAGGTGCAGCTGTTGCACATTGCTCACTTTCAGCAGAAGCAGGGCCAGGCGCAACAGGCCGGCGTAGGTGATGCCGTCCTTGCCGAAGTCATTGAGGTGATTGGCCTTGAGCACTTTGGCCAGCATGCGGGCGGTACCCGACGAGCCGATGGTCTGCTGCCAACCCTGACTCCGATAACGCCGGGCAACCCGTTCAAATTGCAGGATGGCGAAACGTTCGGCTTCTTGCAGGGCGCTGGCAGAAATATCACCGCCGCGAAAGAACCGCGTACTCAACGTGCCGCTGCCAATCGCGATGCTTTCGGTCAGCAACGCTTGCGAGCCCTGGCCGAGAATCAGCTCGGTGGAACCGCCGCCAATATCCACCACCAAACGCATATCCTCAGCACCCGGCAGCGCATGCGCCACACCGGCGTAGACCAGTCGCGCTTCTTCTTGCCCGGAAATCACATCAATGGGAAAACCCAGATGCCGCTCGGCGCTGGCCAGAAACAACTGCGCATTGTCCGCCTCACGCACCGCACTGGTCGCCACTGCGCGAACCCGTCCGGCCTCGAAACCGCGCAATTTCTTGCCGAATCGCGCCAACGCCTGCCAGCCTCGATCCAGTGCCAACGCATCCAGCGCGCCGCCGTCAAAACCTTCGGCGAGGCGCACCGGCTCGCGCAGGGTTTTCACTTCCTGAATCAGCAGGCCTTTGCGACTGCGCAGCGACTGGCCGATCATCAGGCGAAAGGCATTCGAACCCAAGTCGATGGCAGCGAACAGCGGGGCGTGTTCTTTCATGGGAATCCTTGCAAAACAACCGTCACGCGGCGCAGGACGGTTTGCGAGGATTCTGCCGTGATCTTGATGACAGCCTGATGACGGGGCAGGGGCGGTTCAGTGAATTTACGGCTGTCATGACACTGTCATTATTCAGCGTCTATGCTTGGCTCCATACATCGCGTGTTCTTGAAGTTTCTGCTGCCATTCGTGGCAGCTTTTTTTTGCCCGCGATTCAAGCGAAGCAAACCACTGATCGTTCCCACGCTCTGCGTGGGAATGCCTCTAGGGACGCTCCGCGTCCAGTGACGCGGAGCGTCACGGGCTGCATTCCCACGCGGGAGCGTGGGAACGATCAGGGGTGAGGGGGATGCGTCAGCAGGACTGTGGGGTTTCGCCGCGCGCCAGGCGTGCGTTGATGTCTTCAATGACCTCAGGCAGTTCGGCGATGGTGTCGATCAGGTAATGCGGGCGCGAAGGCGCGAACATCTTGCCAATTCGCTCACGCTCCTCTGCCAGACGATCCGACGGCAGCGCCTTGAACTGTTCGTAAGTCAGCCCCAGCGCGTTGCCGGAACACGTCAGCGCCACCGTCCACATCCCCGCGCTACGCCCTTCAAGAATCCCCGGCCAGGTGTCATCAACCTTGACGCACGCGGCCACATCATCGATGCCCAAAGCAATCACGTTGGCCAACGACTGCGCCGGATACGGCCGGCCATTCGGCACTTCATCGGTGGCGACGACATGGTCAGCGACGTAACCATTGTCCCGCGCCAGTTCGACAACCTTGGCCATCACCACCGCCGGATACCCTGAGCACGAACCAATCTTCAAGCCCTTGCCGCGCAACGCCGCAATCGCTTCGAGCGCACCGGGAATGACCGTCGAATGCAGGGCGATTTTCTCGATCTGCAACGGCATGAAGCGTTCGTAGATCGCTGTCACATCGTCGTCACTCGGCAAGCGATCAAACGCGGCGCGATAGCGCTCGGCGATCTGCGGCAGGTTGCACAGGGTGCGGATGTGATCCCACTTGCCCATGCCCATCGGGCCGCGAGCTTCTTCCAGCGACACCGCGACGCCGAACTCGGCAAAGGCCTCGACGAATATCTGCGTCGGCGCAAACGAGCCGAAGTCGACAACGGTACCGGCCCAGTCAAGGATCGCGGCTTGCAGGTGAGTCGGGTTTTTGTACTGCATGGTCAAATCTCCGTTTTCGGGTAAGCGTGGGCCGTCCCTCGGTAATGAGGTAGGCGGTTTCAAGGGTCAATGCTGATCAGGTCAGCGGTGGATTCGAATCAAACAGTTCGGCAATCACCGGTCGGTTGCGGCGGATGCCGAGGCAGCACAGGTGGTATTCGATGAAAAACGGGTGATCGACAAAGGTGATCGGCGTGGTGCCCGGGGTTTCGGCGTACTCGACCGCCGAGACAAAACCGATGCCGATGCCTTTGACGATCGCGTGCACGATGGCTTCGCGGCTGTTCAGTTGCATGACGCGGTTGAGGTCGATATCGAGGCGCTTGCAGCTTTCTTCGACCAGTTGCCGGGTGCGCGCACTTTGCTCGCGCATCACCCATTTCTCGCGGCTGATTTCGCTGATGTGAACCTGCGACTGGCTGGCCCACGGATGGTCATCGCGCACCACGGCAATAATCGGATAGCGGTGATACAGCCGCGTGTGGAAGCGCTCATCGAATTCCGACAACGCCAGAATCGCCACGTCGATATCGAAGTTGAACAGCCGCGCGAGGGTTTCCTTTTCCGAGGAAAACGAGGTTTCCAGTTCGATGTCCGGGTGCCGCTGCATCAGCTCGTAGGTCAGATTCATCGCAATCGGCGGCGACACCGCGCCGAGCCGCAGCATGCCGTTTTTGCGCTGCTTGAAGCTTTGCAGCAGTTGCACCGCTTCATCTTCCTGGCCGAACAAACCTTGAGTGATTGCGTAAAGCTTGTGCCCGGCGGAACTCATCTCGATGTAGCGCCCGCGCCGATGGAACAGCTCGACCGAGAAGGTTTTCTCCAGTGCGTTGACCTGCTCGCTGACGGTCGGCTGACCGACGCTGAGGTACTCCGCCGCGAGGGTGAAGCTGCCGGTTTTGGCCACCGCATGAAACGAACGCAACCACTTGTGATACTGGTACATGCAAGCCCCATCAGCGTCGGATGAACAATGCCACTGCCGCGCTGCACAGGCAGGCGCTGGTGACCACTATGAAGATGAGAGACGTGTTTGCCGTGGTGTCAAGCAAACGACCGATCAAAGGCTCGGCCAGGCCGGCAAACAGATAGGACGAAAAGTTCATGATCCCGGTCGCAGTGCCTGCGCGTTTGGCACCGACCAGATCCGGGCACAGTGCCCAGAAACTCGACGCCGGGCCGTAGACGAAGAAGCCGCAAAGGAACAGCGCGACCAGGCCGATCACGCTGTGCGGCGGCAGGCTCCACATCCACAGACTCGTCGCGGCGCCAAGGAACATGTAGAGCATGATCGCCAGATAACGCTTGGAACCGAACAGCTTGTCCGACACCCAGCCGTTGCTCAACGCGCCGACCGCCATGCCGACGGGGAGGGCGACGGTGATCCATTTCGGATCGATCATGCCGTCACCGCTTTTCCAGTCGGCGCCGAGAAAGTGCACCGGCACCCAGACGATCAAGCCGTAGCGCGCCGCGTTCTGAAAGCCCAGTGACAGCGCGGCGATCAGCAGGCGCGGATTCTTCAGCACGGCTTTATAGCGTTGCGCCGAGGTCTCGACTTCGCCATGCGCGGCTTCCTGATGTTTGTCGTCAGCGTTGGCCACGCCGGTATCGCCTACCGGTTCGAAGCCCAGATCCTGCGGGCGTTCACGGGCAACCAGATAGAAAATGATCCCGCCGGCGAGCATCAGCAGTACCGGCAAACGGAAGATCCAGCGCCATTCCAGTTGCAGCACTTCGAGCACGACGATGGAGGTGACGTACGACAGAATCGACGCGCAACCGGCGGCGAAGGTGTAGAAGCCATAGACCTTGCCGCGCTCGCCGGCCGCCCACCAGTTGGCAATCAGCCGACCGCCCGGCGCCCAGCCCAAGGCCTGAAAGTAGCCGTTGACGCCCCACGGCAGGATCAGGCTGGTGAAACCGCCGGCAAAACTGGTCACCCAGTTCGCCGCGCAGGACAGCACTGCGCCGAGAGTCATGATGCGCCGGCCACCGAACTTATCGGCGAGGTTGCCGTTGATGGCCTGGCCAATGGCGTAGGCCCAGAGCATCGCCGCAGAAGCCCAGCCAAGAGTTTCCTTGCTCAAACCGAACTCGGCCTGAATCCCCGGAATGGCAAAACCGAAGGTCTGCCGCCCTGTGTAGAAAAACAGGTAACAGAACATCGCCGCCAGCAGCATGCGCCACTGCGCGACCCGGAATGAGGCAGAACGTACGGCGAGACCAGGCATTGTTTCGGCACGATTCATGATCTTTTCCTTATTGTTGTGGGTTCCCGCCGTTTGTCGTCGACGGGTGCACTCTTTTTCGGTGCGGCAGGAAATCACCACGGCTGTGAGCCGTAGGCGGTGCTTGGGTTGATCGAGTGGCGTCGGGCGTCAGGCAGCTTGCGAACCGATGAAGTTCTTGCCGCGCGCGCCCTGCATCGCGAGGTGGATGATGTCTTCGGCGTCCTTGGCCGAGACGCCGTAATCGGCGAACTCGGTCTTCACCCCGAGGCGGTGGAGGAACTCGCGCAACTGCTGTTGCGCGGTGAGCAGATCCTCGCCGAAAACTCGTTGCAGGATGCGGTCACGGGTGGCGTCGTGACCCCAGGCCAGACCGAGCACCAGCGGCAAGGTGAAAGAGCAGGCGATGCCGTGGGGCAAGCCGTGGCGCAGTGTCATCTCGTAGGAAATCGAATGCGCCAGCGCGGTTTTGGTGTTGGAAAACGCCAGCCCGGCCTTGAGCGCGGCGAGTGCCATGCGCGTGCGCAACTCTTGGCTCGACAGATCTTTGTGCAAACGCGGCAGGCATTCGAGAATGTCTTCGATCGCAGAAATGGCGAAGGTGTCAGAGACCGGATTGGCGTTAACGTTCCAGATCGCTTCCAGCGCGTGGGACAACGCATCGAGCCCGGTGGACACGGTTACGCTGGCCGGCACGGTGAGCATCAGTTGCGGATCGATGATCGCCACGCGCGGCCAGGTGCAGTCGAGATGAAGCGAGTACTTCTTCTGGCTGGCGCTGTCCCAGATCGTCGCCCACGGCGTGACTTCGCTACCGGTGCCGGCGGTGGTCGGTGCGGCGATCAGCTGTTTGCAACGCGCCGGAGTGAACGCCTTGCCGGTCGCCAGCAGGGTCAACAACTCATCGAAATGCCCGGACTCGGTGCCGACGATCAACGCTTTGGCGGTATCGATGGCACTGCCGCCACCGACCGCGAGCACCACGTCGCAATCGCCGGCCTGCTGCCAGAACTGCTCGTAAGTGCTGCGCAGATGGGCGACGTCAGGGTTGGGCTGGACGTCTTCGAACACGTAGACCAGACGCTCACCGAGCAACGCTTGCAGGCGATCGACCAGCCCCAGCCCACGGGCCTCAGGGAAGGTGACGAGGGCCACGGTCTGCTGGTCGGTAATGGCAGCGAGGTCTTGCAGGCTGCCCCAGCCGAAACGGGTATCAACTGGGTTCTGGAAGCGGGCAGTCATGGTGGATCCTTATTGTTGTTGTCGTGTGGCGCCATACTCAGCGCCCGTCGACAACGGCTCAAATCGATAATTCGCAGGTTTGAATCGGCTCAGCCGATAGCGGTTCGATGTCAGTGCGCCGAGCCGCTCTGGATCGCCGCGCGCAGGCGACTGGAGAGGGTGTCGGCGACGATCACCATGAAGGTGATGACGATGATGCACGTCGCGGTTTCCGGGTATTTGAACAACTTCAGGCTGCTCACCAGTTCGAACCCCAGGCCGCCGGCGCCGACCATGCCCAGCACCGTGGCCGAGCGCAGATTGACTTCGAAGCGGTACAAAATCACCGCAATCCACGCCGTGATCACCTGCGGTAAAACGCCAAACACGATCACTTGCAACGGTCGCGCACCGGTTGCTTGCAGCGCTTCAATCGGGCCTTGGTCGATCTCTTCGATGCTCTCGGCGAAGAACTTGCCGAGCATGCCCAGACCGTGCAGCGCCAGCGCCAACACGCCGGGGAACGGGCCGAGGCCAACGGCCGAGACGAAGATCAGCGCGAGGATCAGTTCGTTGATGCTGCGGGTGAAATTAAGCGCCTGACGCGTGATGTGAAACACCCAGCGATTGCGGCTCAGATTGCGCGCGGCGAGGAAGGACAGCGGAATCGCCAGCAACACACCGAGCAGGGTGCCCCAAATGGCGATCTGCAAAGTCTCCACCGCTGGCGCGACCAGACGCGGCAGGATGCTCAGATCCGGCGGAAAGGTGCGCGAGAGAAAGTCACCGATCTGCGGCAATCCCGCCGCCAGTTCACCGAGGCTGAGTTGCGCACCTTGCGCGCTCCAGTTCAGCGTCCACAGCACGATCACGACGATGCCGGCGGTGGTCAGCCAACTGCGTGTGCCACGGGGCCGTTCGCCGACCCACTGATAGTTTGGCGATTGCATGCTCAGGCCCTCGAGGCGGCGCGGTAGGACAGGGTGGGCGCCGGGACGTCAGCGGAGTGTTCTGCCGATTGCCCCGGATAGATTCGCGCCAGATCGGCGTCGGTCATGCTCGACGCTTTGCCATCGAACACCAGACTGCCGTGAGCGAGGCCGACCACGCGGTCGCCGAACTCACGGGCGTATTCGACTTGATGCAGATTGCACAGCACGGTGATGCCCAGTTCGCGGGTGGCATCGCGCAGGTACTGCAACACCAGTCGCGCGGTTTTCGGATCGAGGCTGGCGATCGGTTCATCGGCCAGAATCACCTGCGGCCGTTGCGCCAAGGCACGGGCAATACCGACGCGCTGCTTCTGTCCGCCAGACAATGAATCGGTGCGCTCACTGGCCTTGTGCGCCAGTTCGACGCGTTCCAGGCATTGCATCGCCAGCGCCACATCGTCACGGCGAAACAGTTGCAGAATCGAGGCGAGGGTGCCGACTGAACCGAGACGACCGGTCAGCACATTCTTCAATACGCTCAGGCGCGGCACGACGTTGTGGTGCTGAAAAATCATCGCCACTTCACGGCGCAAAACGCTGGTGTCGGGGCAGGCGAGGGCATCAATGCCCGCCACGTTCAGCGTGCCGCTGTCGGCCTGCGCCAAGCGATTGATGCAACGCAGCAAGGTCGATTTACCGGCGCCGGACTGACCGAGCACCACGACGAATTCGCCCGCAGCGACGTCAAGGTCGATGCCGCGCAACACCGGGTTGCTGCCGTAGTGTTTGCTCAGTTGGCGGATGCTGATCATTTCATGCTCCGCAAATCGAGATCGAGCACCTTGGCGGTTTCGCGCACCACGTCATAAGACGCATCGGTGGTAGGCTGGAAGCCATTGAGCACGCCCTGATCACCCCACGGCACGTCCTTGATCGAAGCCAGTGCGTCGGCGACTTTTTTCTTCAATTCCGGATCGAGCGCCTTGCGCCAGACCATCGGCGATTCGGGAATCGGCTTGGAACTCCAGACGATTTCGAAGTCATCCTGCTTGACCACACCTTTGGCCACGGCGCTGGCAAAGATGCGGTCAGCCACGGCGGCGGCGTCGACTTTCTTGTTCTCGACCGCGAGGATACTGGCGTCGTGGGAACCGGAGAAAATCACGCGTTTGAACAAAGTGTCCGGCACAAACCCGGCCTGCTCCAGTCCTGCTTTCGGAAACAGATGACCGGACGCCGAGCTTGGGTCAACGAACGCGAATGTATGGCCCTTGAGGTCGGCCAGCGAATGAATGCCGCTGTCCTTGCGCGCCAGAATCACACTTTTGTAAGCGCTCTGGCCGGTCTTCTTGGTCACCGCCACGGAGAACGCTTCGACATCGGCCACCGAGGTCGCCAGCACGTAGGAGAACGGGCCGAGGTAGGCGACGTCGAGTTTGCCCGAGCGCAGCGCTTCGATGATGCCGTTGTAGTCGGTGGCCACGAACGGCACCACCGGCATGCCGATTTTGGCTTGCAGATCGTCGAGCACTTGTTTGCTCGATTCGATCATCGCTTGGGAGTCTTCCGAAGGGATCAGGCCAATGGTCAGTTTGTCCTTGGCCCAGACCTGGCTGGCACTCAAGGCAAGTACGGCAAGGCTGGCGGCACGCAGAAACTGGTTAATTGTTTTCATGGCATTCCACGGTGTGGTTGGGAGTTGCCACAGGCTAGGTCTGTCACGTGACAGTCATTCAATCAATTCAATATGGGAAACGGCAGTTAACTATTGATGGAGTCTATGGATGTCGAGCGCTAAGTTGCGGGCCTTTCTCGCCGTCGCCCGCCACGGCAGTTTCAGTGCCGGGGCGCGGGCGTCAGGCTTGAGCCAACCGACCCTGACCACTCAGGTGCAGGCCTTGGAACGTCAGCACAATGTTGAGCTTTTCCACCGGCGTGGGCGGCGGATCGAGTTGTCGGATGTGGGTCGGCAACTGCTGCCTATCGCTCAGCGCATCGCCCTGCTGGAACTGGAAGCGCATAACCTGATGCGTGATTCCGGGCGGCTCGACAGCGGCCAGCTCAAGGTCGGTGCGGTGGGGCCGTTTCATGTGATCGAAATGGTCGACAGTTACCTGCAACAGCATCCGAATATCGACGTGTCGATCCGCGTCGGTAACTCGGCGCAAGTGTTATCGGATCTGGAAAATTACGTCACCGACATCGCCGTGCTGGCCGGGCGTCAGGATGATCCGGCGTTGTGTTCGGTACGTTATGCGCGGCACGCGATCATCCTCTTTGCCCACCATGAGCATCCATTGGCCAATCGCGGCAGCGTGCGCCTGGAAGAACTGGAAGGGCAGCGACTGCTGCAGCGCGAACCCGGCTCGACCACGCGGCTGGTGCTGGAGCAGGCGCTGAATGCGGCGCAAGTGAAACCGAGGATCGCCATGGAAATTGGCAGTCGTGAGGCGTTGCGTGAAGCGGTGGTGCGCGGGCTGGGATTGGGTGTGGTGTCGGAAGCGGAATTTATTGCCGACCCGAAAATCCGCACGATCAGAATCGAGGGCGAAGAGCTGTTCACCGAGACGTATCTTTATTGCTTGGCCGAACGGCGTTCCAGTCGGCTCATTTCGTCGTTTTTCGATGCGGCGCTCGGCTGAGGGTTTGCAATCTCCGGCGAGGCTTGGCTAATATACGTTCCATATACACATCGTATCGGATTCATATATGGGCATCGTAAAGATTTCAGAGGACATGCACGAGAATCTGCGGATCTCCAGCAACGCCCTCAGCCGCTCGATCAACGCGCAAGCCGAGCACTGGATGCGCATCGGCATGCTCGCCGAACTGCACCCTAACCTCGACCACAGTGCGATCTGCCGCTTGCTGATTCGCGCTGAACAAAATGGCGGGCTCGACCTGCAAAAACTGACTCAGGAAGCCGTCAGCGCATGAGAAACCAGATCAAGATCAACACCCCGGCGGACATCGCCCAATCGCGCGCTGCCGGCAAACTCGCCGCTGAAGTGCTGGCGATGCTGGTGCCACACGTCAAGGCCGGCGTCACCACTGATCAGCTCGATCAACTGTGCAACGACTACATCGTCAATGTGCAAAAAGCAGTGCCGGCCAACGTCGGTTATCACGGCTTTCCGAAAACCGTCTGCGCCTCGGTCAATGATGTGGTCTGTCACGGCATTCCGTCGGGCACGCCGTTGAAGGATGGCGACATCGTCAACCTCGACATCGCGGTGATCAAGGACGGCTGGTTCGGCGACACCAGCCGCATGTACGTGGTCGGCGAGGCAACACCCGAGGCGCAGCATCTGATCAAGACTACCTATGACGCCATGTGCGCGGGGATTCGCGTGGTCAAGCCGGGCGCCACCTTGGGCGATATCGGCCACGCGATCCAGACGTTGGCGGAGAAGGAAGGCTTCAGCGTGGTGCGCGAGTATTGCGGACACGGGATCGGCAAGGTCTATCACGATGAACCGCAAATCCTGCATTACGGCTTTCCCAATCAGGGCATGAAGTTGAAGGCGGGGATGATTTTTACCGTGGAGCCGATGCTCAATGCCGGCAAGCGCCATGTGAAGAACATGTCCGATGGCTGGACGGTGCTGACCAAGGATGGCTCGTTGTCGGCGCAGTGGGAGCATATGGTGGCGGTGACGGAGACGGGCTTCGAAATCCTCACTGCCTGGCCCGACGACATCGAAGGCTATTCCCCGATCACCTAAACACCATAAACCCCCTGTAGGAGCTGTCGAGTGAAACGAGGCTGCGATCTGTTGATCTTGTTTTTAACAGCAAGATCAACAGATCGCAGCCTGCGGCAGCTCCTACAAGTTATGTGGTGTGTGCAGGGGCGCTTTGCAGCCAATCAAGCACCTCATCCCACAACGGCTGTGCGCTTTCGCGGAAGTAACCCATGTGCCCGTAAGGTTTGCTGCCCAGTGGCGGCTGCAGATCCAGCAATGTCAGCGGTGCATTCACCATGGCTTTGACAAACGCATCGCGCGAACGCGGTGGCGCCCACGGATCATCGACCGACGTGGCGAAAACGCATGGCGTTGTGACCTCGGCGTAGAGCGCATACAGATGGCTCATCTGGGGGTCGTCGAAGTAGTAGTGGGGGAATTTGCACCAGCGTTTCCAGTCGTTGTAAACGCCCAGCGGCAAATCATCGCCCATGCCCAGCATGCTCCAGGCCATGTAGCCTTTGCGGGCGACAATCACCGGCAGCACAAACGTCCACATCAGACGGATTTTCCAGGCCTCGGTTCGGGACATCCAGCCGCTCCACCCCGCGCCACTGCCCAGGGTGTAGCAAGCTGTCAGGGCGGGGTGATTGGGCAACAGACCAATCGCATGACCACCAAACGAATGGCCGACCCAATACAGCGGCAATGCTTCCTGGCTTAGCAGATCCACTGCCGCCGCCAAATCCTGATAAGCCCAATCCAGATAAGACATCTCAAAGCCTTTGAGCGAAGCCGGTTTCGACTCACCGATGCCCCGGTAATCGAGGGTCAGCACGTGAAAGCCCTGGCGCGCCGCGTGCTCGGCAAAAAGCCGATAAAAGCGCTGCTGGACCCCGGTGGCACCGGCCATGATCAGGTTACCTTTGACGACGCCCGCTGCGCCGTAGCGCTTGGCGGACAACGGATAACCATCGCGGGCAATGAGGGCGATGTCCTGTCTCTGGATCGATTCGGCAAAGGCTGCGGCCATGGTGTTCATGAAATTGTTCCGAGTGAGTTGAGCAAAGCCTTCAGCGACCTTTGAACTGCGGTTCGCGCTTTTGCATCATCGCCATGACGCCTTCGCGGACATCCTCGGTTTTGATCAGGGCCAGCAGTTGTTCATCAAGCGTCGACAGTGCCGCATCGTCTCCCTGATCCTGCGCCAGAAACGCCGATTGCAGCGTCGCCTGAATCGCCAGAGGCGCAGCCTTGGCAATGCGTTCGGCGTATTCGATGGCGCGTGCCAGAGTCTGGCCGGGTGCGACCACTTCGGTCAGCAGGCGCATGTGCAGGGCGGCATCGGCATCGAACTCTTCCGCCGTGAGCATGTAGCGCATGGCGGCGGTCCAGCCCGCTGCGCGGGTGAAGCGCAGGGTGGAACCGCCGGCGGGAGAGATCCCGCGCAACACTTCCAGATGAGCGAAACGGGCATTGGTGGCGGCAATGCTGATATCGGCGTTGAGCATCAATTCGATGCCCGCCGTCCAGCAAATGCCTTCAATGGCAACCACCACCGGTTTACGCCTGCGCGGTTTGGAAACGCCCCATGGGTCGATGCCTTCTTCAGGATACTTGAAGGCGCCTGACACCAGTTTCGGCGTCAGCTCCATCAAGTCCAGGCCTGCGGTGAAGTGCTCGCCATGCGCGAACAGCACGGCGCAGCGGAGTTCGTCATTGCGCTCATACTCGCCGATGGCCAATGCCAGGTCCGTCAGCATTGCACTGTCGAATGCGTTGCGTTTGCCGGCGCGATCCAGACCGATCAAAAACAACTGACCGCGTTGTTCGCGGGTGACTCGGCCGGGGCCACTGTTGGCTTCGTTCATCTCTGCTCTCCCTGATTTTTTGTCGGCGGCCAGTTACTGACCATCTGTTCGGTAAATAGAAACTAAACGAACAGTTGGTAACCGTCAAATTGAGAAGGGCAGGCTTATGTCATAGAATCACCGCCAGTTATCCGGATCAGGAAATACCCGTGCGACCGTTGAAAATCCCCCGTGAAGAGCTGCTCCTGCGGTGCGCCAATACCTTCAAACGCCTTGGCTACCATGGCACCACCATGGACGTACTCGCGTCCGCTTGCGGCTTTACCAAGGCTTCGTTCTATCACCACTATCCGAATAAGGAGGCCTTGCTGCGTGACGTGCTCGACTGGACGCATCAGGTCATCAACCAGACCTTGTTTGCCGTGGCCTTCGACGAAAAACTCACGCCACAAGAACGCCTGAGCAAAATGGGCCGCAAGGCTGCGCGGCTGTTTCAGAATGACTCGATTGGTTGCCTGATGGGCGTGGTGGCGGTCGATGCTGCGTACGGTAAAAGTGAATTGCTGGAGCCGATTCGCGGCTTTTTCGATGCATGGGCCAAGGCGTTTGCGCATTTGCTGGAAGGCGAGGTCGATGAGGGACAAGCCTTGCTGACCGCTCGACAATGGGTGGCGGATTACGAGGGGGCGATTCTGCTGGCTCGGGTCTATGGTGACGCGGCTTACATCGATGCGGTGACGCGTCGGGCGCTGGAACACTTGAGTGCCTGTCAGGCACCGACATAAGGCTTACGCGCTGTGTGTTGTGTCCTCGACAGTGTCAGCCACGACGCACACTGACTTTTTATCCGATCAGGGAGCAACACCATGAGTGCAATCACCCCGGCCGTGATGGCCGATCTCGCGCCCGACGGCGTGCTGCATGCCGCCATCAATTTTGGCAACCCGGTGCTGGCACAGCGCAGGGCGGACGGTGCGCCGCAGGGTGTTTCGGTGGCTTTGGCGATAGCGCTGGCTGCCGAGTTGGGTGTCGAGTTGGAGATGCGTACGTTTGATGCGGCGGGCAAGGTTTTCGCGGCGCTGGAGGAGGGCGTGTGGAACTTGGCGTTTCTCGCCATCGAGCCGGTGCGCGAGGCGCAGATTGCGTTCAGCGCGCCGTACGTGATTATTGAGGGGACTTATCTGGTCGAGGCGCAGGCCCCGTATCGCAACGTCGAGGATCTCGATCAGCCAGGATTGCGATTGGCCGTTGGCAAAGGCGCAGCCTACGACCTGTTCCTCAGTCGCACGCTGCAGCACGCACAATTGGAGCGTGCCGAAACCTCGGCGGGTGCCGTTGACCTGTTTATCGAGCATCACCTGGATGCCGCCGCCGGTGTCCGTCAGCCCTTGCAGAAAGTCGCGGATGCCGACGCGCGTTACCGCGTGCTGGACGGCGCGTTCACGGCGATTCGCCAGGCTATGGCCGTGCCCCGTGGGCGCAGGGCCGGCGCGGCGTATGTGCGGGCGTTTGTCGAGCGCAAGAAGGCTGAAGGGTTTGTCGCTGCAGCGCTCGCCGAGAGCGGGCAGGGCGATGTAACAGTCGCGCCTTGAGATCAAAAAAAGGGCCACCGCGGCCCGACGCTTGGGTGGCCCTGAGGGGGACATTCTTGAAATGACGGCAGACCCTGTGGGAGCGAGCCTGCTCGCGAAGAGGCCGTGTCAGTCAACCTTAACGTTGAATGACACACCGCATTCGCGAGCAGGCTCGCTCCCACATTTGCAATTCATTCCTGTAGGA
>NZ_JASCPK010000100.1:0-22109 GCF_029959385.1 Pseudomonas sp. PS01303 | reverse complement strand
TTATTCGATCCCCTGTAGGAGCTGCCGCAGGCTGCGATCTCTTGATCCTGTTTTTTGACAATCAAGATCAAAAGATCGCAGCCTGCGGCAGCTCCTACAGGGGGATCGGTTCGCAAAAAGCGTTCATAGAGTGTTGTTCACTATTGTTCATTGTCAATCGGCCAACTGTTCAAATGTGTTCAGCAATGAACGCCGTTTCCCCACGCTTTCACCGATTTTCGCGACAAATCAATCACTTAATATTTCTGGCACGAAACTCGCTCCTGTGCACAGGTCGCTTGACTCCAATAATAAAAAGGCCGAGCCATGTCACTCACCCTGGAGCACGTCAGCCGCACCGTCGAGGGCCAGACCTGGATCGACGATGCCTGCCTGAAATTCGAACCCGGTTCGTTCAACGTTTTGCTCGGCCGCACGCTGTCCGGCAAAACCAGCCTCATGCGTTTAATGGCCGGGTTGGACAAGCCCGACAGCGGCCGCATCCTGATGAACGGCGTCGATGTCACCCAGCGTCCGGTGCGTTTGCGCAACGTGTCGATGGTCTATCAGCAGTTCATCAACTACCCGACCATGACCGTGTTCGAGAACATCGCCTCGCCGCTGCGTCAGGCCGGTGTGTCCAAAGAGATCATCCATAGCAAAGTGCAGGAAACCGCGAAGATGCTGCGCATCGAGAAGTTTCTGCAGCGCTATCCGCTGGAGCTGTCCGGCGGCCAACAGCAACGCACGGCCATGGCTCGCGCGCTGGTCAAGGATGCCGAGCTGATCCTCTTCGATGAACCGCTGGTCAACCTCGACTACAAACTGCGCGAAGAACTGCGCCAGGAAATGCGCGAGCTGTTCAAGGCGCGCCACACCATTGCGATTTACGCCACCACC
The DNA here is from genome assembly GCF_029959385.1 of Pseudomonas sp. PS01303. Taxonomy (NCBI): domain Bacteria; kingdom Pseudomonadati; phylum Pseudomonadota; class Gammaproteobacteria; order Pseudomonadales; family Pseudomonadaceae; genus Pseudomonas; species Pseudomonas sp. PS01303. Next base: position 21,230 of record NZ_JASCPK010000100.1, on the reverse strand, counting down.
GAACCCAACGAAGCGCTGGCACTCGGCGGCACCACGACCATTCTTCACGAAGGCCGGGTGATCCAGAGCGGCCCGTCGACCTCGGTGTATCACCAGCCGCAAACCGTGCTCGCCGCCGAACTGTTCTCCGAACCACCGATCAACCTGATGCCGGGGCGCATCGCCGGCAACGAAGTCAGCTTCGCCAATTTTGTGCACTTCCCGTTGAACGTCGATCTGCGCCCGGTGGGCGAGGGCGAGTTCCGTTTTGGCGTGCGCCCCAGCCACATCTCGCTGGTGCCGAGCAACGATGACGACCTCGAACTGGCGGTCACCGTCGAAGTCGCCGAGATCAGCGGTTCGGAAACCTTCCTGCACGTGCGCAACGAGCATTTCCTGCTGGTGCTGCACTTGCCCGGCGTTCACGAATACGACGTCGATGCGCCGATCCGCATTTACATCCCGACCCACAAACTGTTCGTTTTCGATGCGCAGGGCCGCCTGGTGCAAGCACCGGGCCGGCGTGTCGCGAGGGTTGCCTGATGGCCGAAATCCGTTTGCAGCACCTCGCCCACAGCTACAGCAAAACCCCGAGCGGCGCGGAGGATTATGCGATCCGCGAGATGGATCACGTCTGGGAGCAGGGCGGCGCTTACGCCTTGCTTGGCCCATCGGGCTGCGGCAAGTCGACCTTGCTCAACATCATTTCCGGATTGCTCAGCCCCTCGCAGGGCCACGTCTTGTTCGACGGCAAAGCGGTCAACGACCTGACGCCGGAGAAGCGCAACATCGCCCAGGTTTTCCAGTTTCCGGTGGTCTACGACACCATGACCGTGTTCGATAACCTCGCCTTCCCCCTGCGCAATCAAGGCATGGCCGAGGCGAAAGTGCACAGCAAGGTGCAGGAAATTGCCGAAGTGCTCGACCTGCAAAACCTCCTGAGCAAAAAGGCGCGCAACCTCACCGCCGACGAAAAACAGAAAGTTTCGATGGGCCGTGGTCTGGTGCGCGATGACGTTTCCGCGATCCTTTTCGACGAGCCGCTGACGGTGATCGACCCGCACCTGAAGTGGAAACTGCGGCGCAAGCTCAAGCAGATCCACGAGCAGTTCAATATCACCATGGTTTACGTCACCCACGATCAACTGGAGGCCTCGACCTTCGCCGACAAGATCGCGGTGATGTACGGCGGCCAGATTGTGCAGTTCGGCACGCCACGGGAATTGTTCGAACGGCCGAGCCACACCTTTGTCGGCTATTTCATCGGCAGCCCGGGGATGAACCTGATCGAAGTGCAGCCGCAACCCGGCGGCGTCGGTTTCGCCTCGACACATTTGCCCTTGTCCGACGCCATGCAGCGACATATCGAGCACGGCCAGTGGAAAAATCTGAAGGTCGGTATCCGTCCTGAATTCATTCACGTGTGGGACGAGCCGTTTGATGACGCGATGCAGGCAAACGTCGTACACGTCGAAGACCTCGGCACCTACAAGATCATGACCCTCGACCTCGACGGCGCGCCGTTGAAAGTGCGTCTGGCCGAAGACAAACCGGTGCCGCAGGGCACCGCGTACATCAGTTTTCCGGCGCAGTGGCTGATGGTTTATGCCGATGAGTTTCTGCTTGAAGCCGACAGCGGCGAGGTGCAGCCATGAACAAGGTGCAGAACAACAAGGCCTGGTGGCTGGTGTTGCCGGTGTTCCTGCTGGTGGCGTTCAGTGCGGTGATCCCGATGATGACCGTGGTCAACTATTCGGTGCAGGACATCTTCGACCAGTCCAGCCGCTACTTCGTCGGTGCTGACTGGTACAAACAAGTGCTGCTCGATCCGCGTCTGCACGACTCGTTGCTGCGTCAGTTCATCTACTCTGCCTGCGTGTTGCTGATCGAAATTCCACTGGGCATCGCTGTTGCCCTGACCATGCCGACCAAGGGTCGCTGGTCGTCAGTGGTGCTGATCATTCTGGCGATTCCATTGCTGATCCCGTGGAACGTGGTCGGTACGATCTGGCAGATTTTCGGCCGTGCCGACATTGGTTTGCTCGGATCGAGCCTCAACGCCATGGGCATCAGCTACAACTACGCGGCCAACACCATGGACGCCTGGGTGACGGTGTTGGTGATGGACGTCTGGCACTGGACTTCACTGGTGGCGCTGCTGTGCTTCTCCGGTTTGCGCGCGATTCCCGACGTGTATTACCAGGCCGCACGCATCGACCGGGCCTCGGCCTGGGCGGTGTTCCGCCATATCCAATTGCCCAAACTGAAGAGCGTGCTGCTGATCGCGGTGATGCTGCGCTTCATGGACAGTTTCATGATTTACACCGAGCCGTTCGTGCTCACCGGCGGCGGGCCGGGTAATGCCACGACCTTCTTGAGTCAGACGTTGACCCAGATGGCTGTAGGGCAATTCGACCTCGGTCCGGCAGCGGCGTTTTCGCTGGTGTACTTCCTGATCATCCTGTTGGTGTCTTGGCTGTTCTACACCGCCATGACGCACTCCGACGCCAACCGCTGAGGCCCGGCCATGAGCAAAAGAAAGCTTATTCCGTTGCTGGTGTACATCCTGTTCCTGCTGGTGCCGATCTACTGGCTGCTGAACATGTCCTTCAAGAGCAACACCGAAATCCTCGGCGGTCTGACCCTTTTCCCACAGGACTTTACGCTGGCGAACTACAAAGTGATCTTCACCGATCCGAGTTGGTATAACGGCTATCTCAACTCGCTGTATTACGTGAGCCTGAATACGGTGATTTCACTGAGCGTGGCGCTGCCGGCGGCCTATGCGTTTTCGCGCTATCGCTTTCTTGGCGACAAGCATCTGTTCTTCTGGCTACTGACCAACCGTATGGCGCCACCGGCGGTGTTTTTGCTGCCGTTCTTCCAGTTGTATTCGTCGATTGGGCTATTCGACACGCACATCGCTGTGGCCTTGGCGCACTGCCTGTTCAACGTGCCATTGGCGGTGTGGATTCTTGAAGGCTTCATGTCCGGCGTGCCCAAGGAAATCGACGAAACCGCCTACATCGACGGCTACAGTTTCCCCAAGTTTTTCGTGAAGATTTTCATCCCGCTGATCGGCTCCGGTATCGGCGTCACGGCGTTTTTCTGCTTCATGTTTTCCTGGGTCGAGTTGCTGCTGGCGCGCACGTTGACCTCGGTAAACGCCAAGCCGATTGCGGCGGTGATGACGCGTACGGTTTCAGCATCGGGTATCGACTGGGGCGTGCTGGCGGCGGCGGGGGTGTTGACCATTCTGCCGGGAATGCTGGTGATCTGGTTTGTTCGCAACCACGTGGCCAAGGGCTTTGCCCTCGGTCGGGTCTGAGGAACTGATGATGGAATGGATGAGTTGGACCACACCCACCGCAGCATTTTTCATCGTCATCGGTCTGCTGCTGGTCGGCATGACTACGTGGGAATTGCGTTCGCCGAGCATCTTGCGGCGAGGTTTTCTACCGATTGCCACCACCCGTGGCGATCGTTTGTTTATCGGTCTTCTCGGCAGCGCCTACCTGCATTTGCTGGTGATTGGCGCCACCGACTGGAGCATCTGGGTGGCGTCCGCGTTGTCCCTGGTGTGGCTGTTGGCTGTGATGCGTTGGGGCTAGTCGAGTCATTCGGCAACCGTGCTCCGAAATCCTAAACAGGAGGTCTCTATGTTCGACAAAAACAATAAGCTGCGACATAGCATTTCATTGGCAGCCATGCTGGCACTCAGCGGTTTGAGCGCCGCCGCGTGGGCCGATGCCTACGAAGACGCGGCGAAAAAATGGATCGGCAGTGAATTCAAACCGTCGACCCTGACGGCTGAACAGCAGCTCGAAGAATTGAAGTGGTTCATCAAGGCTGCCGAGCCGTTTCGCGGCATGGAAATCAAGGTCGTTTCCGAGACCCTGACCACCCACGAATACGAGTCGAAAGTGCTCGCCAAGGCCTTCACCGAAATCACCGGGATCAAGCTCACCCACGACCTGCTGCAAGAAGGCGACGTGGTCGAGAAAATGCAGACGGTGATGCAGTCCGACAAAAATATCTATGACGGCTGGGTCAACGACTCGGACCTGATCGGTACGCACTTTCGCTACGGTAAAACCGAATCGATCACCGACCTGATGGCCAACGAAGGCAAGAACTTCACCTCGCCGACCCTCGACATCAAGGACTTCATCGGCATCTCGTTCACCACCGCGCCGGACGGCAAGATCTATCAACTGCCTGACCAGCAATTCGCCAACCTTTACTGGTTCCGCGCTGACTGGTTCGAGCGCGCCGATCTGAAAGCCAAGTTCAAGGAAAAGTACGGCTACGAATTGGGCGTGCCGGTGAACTGGTCGGCCTATGAAGACATCGCCAAATTCTTCAGCGAAGACGTCAAGGAAATCGACGGCAAGCGCGTTTACGGACACATGGATTACGGCAAGAAAGACCCGTCGCTGGGCTGGCGTTTCACCGATGCCTGGTTCTCCATGGCCGGTGGCGGCGACAAGGGTTTGCCCAACGGTTTGCCGGTGGACGAGTGGGGGATTCGCGTCGAGGACTGCCATCCGGTCGGTTCCAGCGTGACCCGTGGTGGCGACACCAACGGCCCGGCCGCTGTGTTCGCCACGCAGAAATATGTCGATTGGCTGAAGGCTTATGCGCCACCGGAAGCGGCGGGCATGACCTTCTCCGAATCTGGGCCAGTGCCGTCGCAGGGCAATATCGCGCAGCAAATTTTCTGGTACACCGCGTTTACTGCCGACATGACCAAACCGGGCCTGCCGGTGGTCAACGCCGACGGCACGCCGAAATGGCGGATGGCGCCATCGCCACGCGGGCCGTATTGGGAGGAGGGCATGAAGCTCGGGTATCAGGACGTGGGTTCGTGGACGTTCATGAAGTCGACGCCTGAGAAGCAGAAACTCGCGGCGTGGTTGTATGCGCAGTTTGTGACGTCGAAAACGGTGTCGCTGAAGAAAACCATTGTCGGGCTGACGCCGATTCGAGAGTCGGACATCAACTCGCAGGCGATGACCGATCTGGCGCCGAAGCTCGGTGGTCTGGTTGAGTTTTATCGCAGCCCGGCGCGGGTGCAGTGGACGCCGACCGGGACTAACGTGCCGGACTATCCGCGTCTGGCGCAGTTGTGGTGGAGTCATATTGCTGAGGCGGCGAGTGGTGAGAAGACGCCGCAGCAGGCGCTGGATGGGTTGGCCAAGGATCAGGATGCGATCATGACGCGTCTGGAGCGTTCGAAGGCGCAGGCGGTGTGTGCGCCGAAGATGAATCCGGAGCGGGATGCGCAATATTGGTTTGATCAGCCGGGGGCGCCGAAGCCTAAGTTGGCGAATGAGAAGCCTAAGGGGGAGACGGTGAGTTATAACGAGCTGCTGAAATCTTGGGCGGATGCGCGGAAGTAAACATTGAAGCTGGAAAACGGCACTGGGAGGTGCCGTTTTTTTTTGGCTGGTGGTGTACATATCCGTTGCTGCGGGGGTGGCTGGTTAGGGTTCCGCCCTTACGGCGGGTCACTTTTGGCAAACGCCCCAAAAGTAACCAAAAGGTCTGTGCCCTGACGTCCGGCCCTCGCTAAGGCTCGGGTTCCTTCGCTCCGGGTTCATCCGGGGGCATCGCCTACGGTTTGCTTCGCTGCACCTCCTCTCGATGCTTTCCCCGTATGAATCCCTTCACTCAGCCTCCCGACGGGCCCTAAGATCAAAAGCTGCACCCGAGCTTGCGCTCATCGTGTTGAGTGGTGGGAAGCGTGGCGCGATTGGCTATTGATTTTGCTCTTGTAGGAGCTGAGCTTGCTCGCGAATCCGGTCTACCATCCAACATCAAAATTGACTGACCCACCGCTTTCGCCAGCAGGCTGGCTCCCACATTTTTCTGCGATGACCACAGACTCCGCGCACGCCGCAAATCACTGTGGGAGCTTGCCTGCAAGCGATTGCGGCCTACCATTCAACATCGAAATCAACTGACTCACCGCCATCGCTGGCAAGCCGGCTCCCACAGGTTTTTGCAGTGCTCACAAAATTTGGGTACGCCACAAACCACTGTGGGAGCGGGCTTGCTCGCGAAGGCGGTCTGCCATTCAACGACGAAATCAACTGACCCACCGCTTTCGCCAGCAGGCTGGCTCCCACATTTTTTCTGCGGTGACCACAGACTCCGCACACGCCGCAGGTCACTGTGGGAGCTTGCCTGCAAGCGAATGCGGTCTGCCATTCAACATCGAAATCAACTGACCCACCGCTATCGCTTGCAAGCCATCTGCGCTGAGGCTTCTGGGGTATCAGGTCAAACCAAAACAGCCAGGTCGGTGTACCGAGCAACCAAAGGATCAGCCGTGAGCAACTTCATCGGTTCGGTCATTGCTGTGGCCACGATAATGCGGTCAAACGGATCGCGGTGATGGTGCTCAAGATCCTTCACGGCGATGGCGTGTTCTGCAGTCACCGGCAGTTCGATAAAGCCGCTATCAAGGCAAGATTGGCGGACTTCTTCCTGATCAACATTCAGCTTGCCGAGCCCGACCTTGATCGCCATTTCCCAAAAGGTGGCGGCGCTGATGTAGACATCGGCAGCGTTCTCAATCAGTTTTCTGGCTTTGCCGGACAGTCTCGCGTCATCACTGAGCGTCCAGAGCAAAATGTGCGTGTCGAGCAGAAGCCTCATGCTTGAGTGCCCTCAAATGCATCAAGCATGTCATCGGGCAATGGTGAGTCGAAATCGTCGGGCAACACCAGTTTGCCTTTCATTGCGCCAATACGCTGAGCGCTGGGTTTTCCTACGGGAACGAGGCGAGCCATCGCTCGGCCATGCTTGGCAATCGTAATGACTTTGCCAGCAGCGGCATCATCGACGAGTTTGGATAAATTGTTTTTTGCTTCAGCCAGCGGAACGATGATCATCGGCTTACCCCTGTATTCTGGACAAATATAGCCAGAATATTTCAGCACTGCCAATTCATAGACTTCTTCAGCCCATTCGCAAACGATATCCCTGTTCATTTTTTGCCTCTCGTCGATATTCCATCTGCCAAGGCCACCACCATAGAACTACCTACTCAAATCTGGCTGTAGGACAAAACGGAGGTTGCGGCGAGAGCTTTCGGTGTTTGCGTAGGGACGGGAGCAAACCGGTAAAAAGTCGTACGAAAATATCGACCGACACGACCTCCGAAAATCTATGTAGGAGCTGCCGCAGGCTGCGATCTTTTGATCTTGATCTAAAAAACAAGAGCAAAAGATCGCAGCCTGCGGCAGCGCCTACAGGGATGATTCGGTGGTGGAGAAGCCCAGGCGGAACACCGTCATCACCCCCGGCAAGCTCTTAACCTCAGCCACCCCCTGATGCAGGCTCATGATCGAGCGCACGATCGCCAACCCCAACCCGGTGCTGCCCTGCGTTCTTGAGCGGCTGCTATCAACGCGGTAGAAGCGGTCAAACAGATACGGTAGATGCTGCGCCTCGATCCCGGCGCCGGGATTGCTCACTAGCAACGACGTCTGCGTCGTACCTTGTTCTATCAACAACGTGACGGTTTTCCCGTTCGGGCAGTGCCGCAAAGCATTCGACAACAAATTCGAAATCGCCCGCTGAATCATCAGCCGATCACCCAGCACCGTCGCGCTCCCGACCACGTTCAAATGAATGCCCTTGTCCTGCGCCGACAGCGAAAACATCTCCGCCACCTTCGTCACTTCAACCTCCAGCGCCACCGATTCAAACGGCGCCAGCGCCGACGGGTGACTCACTTGCGCCAGAAACAACATGTCGGAAACAATCCGCGCCACACGCTCCAGTTCTTCGGTGCACGACACCAGCACATCCTTGTATTCCTCCACGCTGCGTTCGCGTTAGAGCGTCACTTGCGCCTTGCCCATCAGGTTGTTGATCGGCGTGCGCAATTCATGCGCCAGATCGTCGGAGAACTGCGACAGCTGCTGCACCCCGGCATCCAGTCGATGCAGCATGAAGTTGATGCCTTGCGCCAATTCACTGAGCTCCTGCGGCATGTTCACCACCGACAGGCGATGATCGAGATCCTGAGTCGAGACCATCGCTGCGACTTTGCGAAATTCGCGCATCGGCGCCAGTCCGCGCTGCACCGCGCCCCACGCCGTGAGGCCGATGAACACCAGCAACAGCGGCAAGGCAATCAGCGTCGAGCGCAAGTAGGCGCTGAGTAACGCCTCGTCGTGGGCGTTATCCACCGACAACAGCACCGGCACGCTGTTGCCGTCCTTGAGGCGAATCAGTTTCGAGGCAGTGAGGAATTTCTTCCCTTCCGCGTCGGTGCTGTCGCTGTAGGTCAACTGATCGGTGGTCGCGCGAACCACCTTCAATTCAACCCGTGGCTCGGCCAGTCCCGAGCCGGATTTGAGCAGCGGCGAGCGTTGATTGAGGCGGTCGTAAATGGTCAGCGTGAGGTTGTCATGGCCCATCACCTGATCGAGCAAAATATGTGGTTTACCGCTGATTTCATTGGCGTCGACGTACAACGACAGGCTGTGCTCGACCTGTTGCATCTTCTTTTCCAGACTGTCTCTGGAAAGCGCATTCAGCTCATGGGTCAGGGCGAAATAGGCGAGGATCGCCAGAAACACCACCAGCAGCGCGCCGAGAATGCTCACCGTCAAACCGAGGCGCATCGACAGGCTGGCCGGTTTCATTCGCGCGCCTCCAGCACGTAGCCGACACCGCGCAGGGTGTGGATGAGTTTGCTGTCGAACGGGTCGTCGATTTTTGCGCGCAAGCGGCGGATCGACACTTCGACAACATTGGTGTCGCAGTCGAAATTCATGTCCCACACCAATGAGATGATTTGCGTGCGCGTCAGCACTTCGCCGGACTGGCGCATCAGCAGGTGCAGCAGGGCGAATTCCTTGGTGGTCAGGTCGATGCGTTGCTCGCCACGGAATGCGCGATGGCGGCCCGGGTCGAGTTCCAGATCGGCGACTTTCAGCACCTGCGGCAGCGGAATGTTTTCGCTGCGACGCATCAAGGTGCGTACCCGCGCGAGCAGTTCGGGAAATTCGAACGGCTTGACCAGATAGTCGTCGGCGCCCAGATCGAGGCCACGAATCTTGTCGGCCAGACGTCCCCGCGCGGTGAGCATCATCACCCGCGTGGCGTGGGTTTTGCGCAGTTGTTCCAGCACGCCCCAGCCGTCCAGTTCGGGCAGGTTCACATCGAGAATAATCAGGTCATAGGCCTGTTGTTGCGCCAGGTGCAAACCATCGGCGCCGGTGGCGGCGTGGTCAACCACATATCCACTTTCGGTCAATCCCTGATGCAAGTATTCGGCAGTTTTAAGCTCGTCCTCGACGACAAGGATTCGCATGATCTTTCACCACTTATATTTAATGGGTATTTAATTACAAAGGGCCCTCACCCTAGCGCTCTCCCGGAGGGAGAGGGGACTGAATGGGGGATATTTCAGAACTACGCCGACGTGAAAAAGCTTTACTGAATCCATAATCGACTTGATGTAACAGGTCGATAATTAACGCCAGACACTTCGGTCGGCTCCCTCTACCTCCGGGAGAGGGCAGGGGTGAGGGGAAGTCCGCACAATAAAGGTTGTAGTGGCTACAGGGTCAACTGCCAAGCGCTTTAAAACGGCGCTCTGCGACAGCCTGTCGCAGCACAAACTGCAAAACCCCCATGACATTGATCTACACAAGTGCTGTTCAGCAGATATCTAACCCGCATTTGTTTCCATGTATTACGACAACAGCGTTCGCACTTCGCATCCTAAAACAAAACAACTAGTTCAAACCGTGGATAACGGATTTGTAATGTTCCAGTCACCTTGTCGATAAGTTCAAAACCCTACCGTGGCGGCATCAAAGATTCTTGAATAAAGGAAGTCTGCCATTGTCCGGTTTAATTGAACTGACGGCGCGATCACGCCTGCAAAAAACACTCGGCGGCCTGCTGTTTTTGGCCAGTGCCAGCCTGGCGAATGCCTCGACGCTGACGCTGGATCAAGCCCTGCAAAGCGCCTTCGCCGGTAACCCCGATCTGGCCGCCGCGCAGTGGGAAATCGGCATTGCCGAAGGTGATCGTGTGCAGGCTGGTTTGATCCCTAATCCCGAAGTTTCCTGGGAGGCCGAAGACACTCGCCGCGATTCGCGCACCACGACGATCATGCTCAGCCAGCCGATCGAACTGGGCGGCAAACGCGGTGCACGGATCGACGTCGCCAGCCGCGCGCAGGACGCCGCCGGCATCGAGCTGGAGCGCAAGCGCAATGCCTTGCGCGCCGATGTGATTCAAGCGTTCAACGGCGCGCAAACCGCGCAGCAACGCCTGGATCTGTCTCGGCAATCGCTGCAACTCGCCGAGAAGGGTTTGCGCGTGGCTGACGGGCGCATTGAGGCCGGTAAATCGTCGCCGGTTGAAGGCACGCGGGCGCAAGTGCAGCTCTCGGAAGTACGCCTTGAAGTGAGCCGCGCCGAGCGCGATCAGGCCAACGCTTACCAACAATTGGCGCAGGTGATGGGCGCGCCTTTGCCGGCATCGACCAAGGTGCAGGCACCGACGAAAAGCCTGATGGCTGTTCCACCGCCGACAAAATTGCTAGAGCGTCTGAACGAAACCGCTGAGCTGCGTCTGGCCAAGTTGCAAATCGATCAGCGCGAAGCCTCGTTGGGATTGGAGAAGTCCCAACGCATCCCCGATCTGACCGTGAGCCTCGGCAGCCAATACAGCGAAACCGAGCGCGAACGCGTCAACGTGGTCGGCCTGTCGATGCCGATTCCGCTGTTCAACCGCAATCAAGGCAACGTGCTCGCCGCCGCGCGTCGCACCGATCAGGCACGGGATCTGCGCAACGCCACCGAACTGCGGTTGCGCACCGAAATCCAGACCAGTCTTGAGCAATGGCAGACCGCCAACGGCGAAGTCACAGCGTTCAACCAGACCATCCTGCCCGCCGCGCAACGTGCGGTCGACAGCGCCACGCGCGGCTTTGAAATGGGCAAGTTCGGCTTCCTCGATGTGCTCGATGCGCAGCGCACGCTGATCGCCGCGCGCAGCCAATACATCCAGGCCGTCAGCGAAGCTACCGACGCCCGCGTACGCATCGAACGGATCTTCGGCGAGCTCGCCGTCAGCCCTTGAATTTCATCTTTTTGAGCACTGCGCGATGGCACGGCGCAGAGGAGTTTCCATGGACAAAAAATTGATTGTGGTCGCTGCGGCGACATTGGCGTTGGGCATTGGTGTGGGCTCGATGTGGTCGGGCACTGCCTCCATCGACGCGCATGCCGATGAAGCGGCGGATCACGCCGATCACGCTGAAGAAGGCGCTGCGGCTGAGCATGGCGAAGAAGGGCACATCGAATTGAGCGCCGAGCAAATCACCGCTGCCAGCATTCAATTGGCTGAAGCGAAACCGCAAAACATCAGCCTCGGCTTGCCGTTCCCCGGCGAAGTGCGTTTCGACGAAGACCGCACCGCCCACGTGGTGCCGCGTGTGCCGGGGGTGGTCGAGGCAGTCTCGGTCAACCTCGGGCAGACGGTGAAGAAGGGCCAGTTGCTGGCGGTGATTGCCAGTCAGCAGATCTCCGATCAGCGCAGCGAACAAGCGGCGGCGCAACGGCGTTTGGCGTTGGCGCGCACGACCTATGAACGGGAGAAAAAACTCTGGCAGGACAAAATCTCCGCCGAGCAGGATTTCCTCTTGGCGCGCCAAGCGTTGCAAGAGGCGGAAATCGCCGTAAGCAATGCGCGGCAAAAGATCAGCGTGCTCAGCGGCAGCGTGGTCGCCACCGGCGGCAATCGCTACGAATTGCGCGCGCCGTTCGACGGTGTCGTGGTGGAAAAGCACCTGACGCCGGGTGAGGTGGTCGATGAAACCACGGCAGCGTTCACGCTCTCGGATTTGTCGCGGGTGTGGGTGACGTTCGGCGTTTCACCGAAGGATTTGACCAAGGTGCAAGTGGGTAAAGCGGTCACCGTCAGTGCGCCGGAATTGAACGCGGAAGTCGTCGGCAGCGTGGCCTATGTTGGCAGTTTGCTCGGCGAACAAACCCGCACTGCAACCGTTCGCGTGACCCTGGAAAACCCGCAAGGCTCATGGCGCCCCGGTCTGTTCGTCACCGCGCTGGTCGCTACCGAGAGCCGCGAAGTGAAAGTCGCCGTTCCGGAAACCGCAATCCAGACCGTCGAGGACAAACCTACGGTGTTCGTGCGCACCGACGATGGTTTCGAAGCGCGCCCGGTTGAGTTGGGCAGTCGCGCGGCCGGCCAGGTGGAAATCACCCAGGGGCTGGAACCCGGCGTGCAAGTCGCCAGCGCCGGCAGCTTCGTCCTCAAATCGGAACTGGGCAAAGCCTCAGCCGAGCACAGCCACTGATCCGGAAGACTCCCATGTTCGAACGCCTGATCCAGTTTGCCATCGAGCAGCGCATCATCGTGCTGCTCGCCGTTCTGCTTATGGCCGGCCTCGGTATCGCCAGTTATCAAAAACTGCCGATCGACGCCGTGCCCGACATCACCAACGTCCAGGTGCAAATCAACACCGGCGCTGCCGGGTTCTCGCCACTGGAAACCGAGCAGCGCATCACCTTCCCGATTGAAACGGCAATGGCCGGTTTGCCGGCGCTGGAGCAGACCCGTTCGCTGTCGCGTTCGGGCCTGTCGCAGGTGACGGTGATCTTCAAGGACGGCACCGACCTGTTCTTTGCCCGTCAGTTGGTCAACGAGCGTTTGCAGATCGCCAAGGAGCAATTGCCCGAAGGCGCAGAAGCGATGATGGGGCCGATTTCCACCGGTCTTGGCGAGATTTTTCTGTGGACGGTTGAAGCGAAGGAGGGCGCGCTCAAGGACGACGGCACAAGCTACACGCCGACCGATTTGCGGGTGATTCAGGACTGGATCATCAAGCCGCAATTGCGCAACGTGCCGGGCGTGGCCGAGATCAACACCATCGGCGGTTTCGCCAAGGAATATCAGATCGCGCCGGATCCGAAACGGCTGGCGGCGTACAAACTGACGCTCACCGATCTGGTCACGGCGCTGGAGCGCAACAACGCCAACGTCGGCGCCGGGTACATCGAGCGCAGCGGCGAGCAATTGCTGATTCGCGCACCGGGGCAAGTGGCGAGCACCGAGGACATCGCCAACATCGTCATGGCCAATGTCGACGGCACGCCGATCCGCGTGAAGAACGTGGCGACGGTAGAAATCGGTCGCGAATTGCGCAGCGGCGCGGCCACGGAAAACGGTCGTGAAGTGGTGCTCGGCACGGTGTTCATGCTGATCGGCGAGAACAGTCGAACGGTCTCGCAAGCGGTGGCCAGCAAGCTTGAACAGATCAATAAATCACTGCCGGAAGGCGTGATCGCCGTGCCGGTTTATGACCGCACGCACCTGGTCGACAAAGCCATCGCCACGGTGAAAAAGAACCTCATCGAAGGCGCGATTCTGGTGATCGCGATTCTGTTTCTGTTCCTCGGCAACATCCGCGCCGCGCTGATTACTGCGATGGTGATTCCGCTGTCGATGCTGTTCACCTTCACCGGGATGTTCAGCAACAAAGTCAGCGCCAACCTGATGAGTCTCGGCGCACTGGACTTCGGGATTATTGTCGACGGTGCGGTGGTAATCGTTGAAAACACCCTGCGGCGATTGGCCCATGCGCAGCAGCATCATGGGCGTTTATTGACCCGCGCCGAGCGTTTCAAGGAGGTGTTTGCGGCGGCGAAAGAAGCGCGGCGGCCGCTGATTTTCGGGCAGTTGATTATCATGGTCGTGTACCTGCCGATCTTCGCGTTGAGCGGTGTCGAAGGGAAAATGTTCCATCCGATGGCGTTCACTGTGGTCATCGCTTTGCTCGGCGCGATGCTGTTGTCGGTGACCTTTGTGCCGGCGGCGATTGCGTTGTTCGTGACCGGCAAAGTCAAGGAAGAAGAGGGCGCGGTGATGCGCGGTGCACGCCGCGTTTATGCGCCGGCGCTGGCCTGGGTGATGAGTCATCGCGCTGTCGCGGTGAGCGCTGCGTTGGCTGTGATCGTGCTCAGCGGCGTGCTCACCAGTCGCATGGGCAGCGAGTTTGTGCCGAGCCTCAGCGAAGGGGATTTTGCCCTGCAAGCGCTGCGCGTGCCGGGCACCAGCCTGACGCAATCGGTGGATATGCAGCAGCGACTGGAGAGGGTGATTCTGGCGAAAGTGCCGGAAGTCGAACGCGTCTTCGCTCGTACCGGTACTGCCGAAATCGCTTCCGATCCGATGCCGCCGAACATCTCCGACAGCTACGTGATGCTCAAGCCGAAAGAGCAGTGGCCGGATCCGCGCAAGTCGCGCGAAACCTTGATGGCCGAGTTGCAAGCCGCTGCCGCGACCTTGCCGGGCAGCAACTATGAGCTGTCGCAGCCGATTCAGTTGCGCTTCAACGAACTGATTTCCGGCGTACGCAGCGATGTCGCAGTGAAGGTGTTTGGCGATGACATGGACGTGCTCAACGCCACGGCGGCGAAGATTGCCGCAGCCATGCAAAAGGTCAACGGCGCGTCTGAAGTCAAGGTTGAACAAACCACTGGCTTGCCGGTGCTGACCATCAATATCGATCGCGACAAGGCGGCGCGTTATGGGCTGAATGTGGGGGATGTGCAGGACACGATTGCCGTTGCGGTGGGCGGGCGGCAGGCGGGAATTTTGTATGAGGGCGATCGGCGTTTCGACATGGTTGTGCGTTTGTCCGATGCGATGCGCAAGGACATCGACGGGCTCTCGGCGCTGCTGATTCCGGTGCCTTCTGTGAATGGCACGGCGAGTCAGATCGGTTTTATCGCCCTCAAGGAAGTCGCCAGCCTCGACCTGGTGCTCGGCCCGAATCAGGTCATCCGCGAGAACGGTAAACGCCTGGTGATCGTCAGCGCCAACGTGCGTGGGCGTGACATCGGTTCGTTTGTCAGCGAAGCCGGCGCAGTGATTGAGCGTGACGTGCAGGTGCCCGCTGGTTACTGGACGAGTTGGGGCGGCCAGTTCGAACAACTGCAATCGGCGGCCAAGCGTTTGCAGATTGTCGTGCCGGTGGCGTTGCTGTTGGTGTTTGGGTTGTTGTTCATGATGTTCAACAATCTGAAGGATGGACTGCTGGTGTTTACCGGGATCCCGTTTGCGCTGACCGGCGGCGTGATGGCGCTGTGGCTGCGGGATATTCCGCTGTCGATTTCGGCGGGCGTAGGGTTTATCGCGCTGTCGGGTGTGGCGGTGCTGAATGGCTTGGTGATGATCGCGTTTATTCGTAATTTGCGCGAGGAGGGGCGTTCGCTTTCCGATGCAATTAACGAAGGTGCACTGACACGCTTGCGGCCGGTGTTGATGACAGCGCTGGTGGCGTCGCTGGGCTTCATCCCGATGGCCCTCGCGACTGGCACCGGTGCCGAAGTGCAGCGTCCGCTGGCGACCGTGGTGATCGGTGGAATTCTCTCCTCGACGATCCTCACACTGCTGATCTTGCCGGCCCTCTACCAGCTCGCCCATCGCCGGGATGAGACCTGATGCAGTTCATCAGGCTTGCAGCTAAACCTGTGGCGAGGGGATTTATCCCCGTTGGGTCGCGCAGCGGCCCCAGCTCTTCATCCGGAAAAGCGGGGCCTGCTACGCAGTCCAGCGGGGATAAATCCCCTCGCCACAAGGGTTTTTTTCAGCCTGGGGATTTGGCTGTTTCGGCAGATAACGGATCTGTAATTTCCCCGCCACCGTCACGAAAGGTTCACCTTGTTACCTTGATCCCGTCAGCTACTTAAACGAGGAATCAACCATGAAACTAGCCCAACTCAGTGCTTTCGCAGCCGCGCTCGCGGTGTCTTCCCTGGTCATGGCCGAAGGTGGCGGTGACCGCACGTTCGCAAAAATGATGGCCGCCAACGACCGTTCCGTCGAACTGTTCGTCGCCAAGGAACAGGCCCGCGACCCTGTCGTGTTGAACGAGAAAAAAGACGAGAAAACCAAAGCGCTGTAAGCGTTCGGAACGTGACCAAGCCTGTCATCGACTGCCGATGCCGGGCTTTTCGATGAGGCAATGGACATGAAGATTTTTAAACGGATAGCGTTCGCTGCAGCGATGGCGGTGTCAGTGAATGCACTGGCCGAGGGCGGCGGTGATCGCACCTTCGAACGCGCGCTCAGCGCCAACAGCAAAGCCATGGAACAGTACGCCGCCAGCCAAGGCAAAGCGCCGCCGGTGGTGAAGGATTACGCGTACGGGATGAAGCTCGACGTGGTCAAAGTGGTGAGCGTGGTCAAGCCCGAGGCGGCCTGCGCCGTGGTGCCGACGGCGATGACATACGAAGATTCGAAGGGACAGCTCAACACAATCAAATACAGCGTGGCGGGCGTGTGTCGCAACGGCGGAACCTGAAAAACCCCCACGATCCCCTGTAGGAGCTGCCGGAGGCTGCGATTTTTTGATCTTGGTTTTTAAGATCAAAAGATCGCAGCCTTCGGCAGCTCCTACAGTGAACGTATTTTAATTCGGCATCAATTCTGGCTCTATGCCACTGTTTATAACGAAAATGAAGGGGTTGGTTGTTAAATGTCTTGAATATCAAATGTGCCCTTAAGCTCGATTTTTTCGTTGGGATCCGTGGTGCCAGCCAGTTTTATATGAAACGTGCCTGTGACTCTAGAAAGGCTTGATTCAGTTAACGCTAAGTCACCTTGGAAAACAATAAATTGTGTGTTGATGATCCCTGGGCCTGGAAGCTGGCTCGTGAGTCGTCCTCCTGTGAAATTCCCTTTGTCAAATTGATACTCTCCTGGTGGAGTGCCTTTTTTAAATTTCAGTTCGAGTTTGCGTGCACCCTGGCTTCCGGTCACGTTGTCGCTGCTGTAAGTCACTGTATCGCTGGTCAAGTACGGCTTGCTGTCGTGTGTGGTAATAGCTTTAAAGTGGCCAGTCAACGACGTGGTAGAGATTTCAGTAGAGTTGCTCATGTCTATTCCTTGGCGTAATGAATATATTGAGCCGCTTCTAAAAGCAGCCGTTCGATAGTATCGATATTTTTATTCGGTGATCTACTGTCAGAGTTGACAGTAGACTCTTGGACGTTTTTCTGAGTTGCTCAGTGTTATATCGATTTCTGTGGAGCGCATTTGCCCTCAGCGAATTCTTACTGGCCAACGCCTGCGAATCCCTCGCCTCGGCCACCGTCATGCTCGGTGACTTCGCAGCCTTGCTCAAAGGCACGCATCGCAAGACCCTGCTGGGTATTGCGCAAGTGGTCATGCTCGGTGAATTGGCGGTAAACAAGGCACTGGATAACGTCGATCCCGCTGCCTAACCCCTGTAGGAGTGAGCCTGCTCGCGATGGCGGTAGGTCAGGCAATGAAGAAGTTGTCCGTGCCGACGTCTTCGGGAGCAAGCTCGATCTCGAATGCAAACAAAAACATTCCTAGGGGGAAATAGCAGTTTGTCGGAGAGCATTCTTTATCTGAGATTCTTTCAATCTATATATTGGATATACCGCAAACGTATCTGCATTGCCCAATTGCTCGCTTTCAAACGATCTGATGACGTTGAAAACGGTTTTATGTTGTACGTGGGTTTGGTCGACTACGGTTGCCAGCCCTTTGATTGCTTTGCTGACATCGTTCTCGGATTGTTTACTTGAGAGCTCAAGGGGGTAATAGAAAAAGTCTGCTTTTTTAAGGAATATATGAAAGAGCTCGTGGCCAACGACTCTTGCTTGGCCAAGTACATTTAAATTTCTGAATTTGGCCCCTCTGATGAATATTCGCTGATAAGGATCGTTGCCGTGCATGAAAGCGATGTAGTCGTGTAAGTTTTCACGTTTGTTTTGAATATAAGCAACCTGGTCGTAAAGATCCCCGGATTGTTGATATCGTGGCATTTCTTTAAGGATGGCGTTGTAATTTGTTTTGTATTTTTCAATGATTCTAATGGTCTTGTTTTCTGAGGTCTGGCGGGCTTTATAACCCAGTAAGTATCTTCTGAATGTTTCAGTGTTGCCACTTTCTAATTCGTCAGTCGTCTCTTTAAGTAGCTGACTAAATAAGGTGATCGCTGAATTAAACATGTGCGATAATTCAGTGTGCTGAGCTGTAAGGGTGTCCGTGTTTCCTCGGTATTTAAAGTGATAGCCGTTCTTTTTCTTGGTGTATAGCTTTTCGATTCTGTCGTTTGTCCCTCTATACACCAACCCTTGATCATCATATCCACTGGAAGGATTGTTCTTAACGAAACTATAGATATTAAGGCCATCAACCGTCCCTGCTGGATCCGGATTTGGCCAGCGCTGCAACCACGGGATGTAATACCTGAATCCATAGTAATAAAGCCCCGTCGCATCCCGCTCTTGCCCCGAATAACGCACGGTTTTGTAACTCGCCTCAACTTCACCGCGCCCGGCAAACCATGCGGTCGTGCCAAACGGGTGATAGCGCTCCTGGCTGATGATGTCGCCTGAGCTGTCCAGTTCGAGGGCGCAGGAACCGAGATGATCATTGA
Source organism: Pseudomonas sp. PS01303 (assembly GCF_029959385.1). Lineage (NCBI taxonomy): Bacteria > Pseudomonadati > Pseudomonadota > Gammaproteobacteria > Pseudomonadales > Pseudomonadaceae > Pseudomonas > Pseudomonas sp. PS01303. The sequence goes on along the minus strand of NZ_JASCPK010000100.1, from coordinate 2,776 downwards.
GGCTGTAGCGGTATTGATCGTTGGCGATGTCTTTCGGCGGCTCGGATTCCCAATGCAAAACCCGCACGTTGCTGCGTCCGGCTTGAACGGTGATCACCTGCAACGCTTCCCCCGTGCCGCTGTGGGTGCGCAGCTCTAGTCCAGGCAGATAACGAACTTCCGAAATCAGCGTTCGGGCGTTGGTCTGTGTAGAGCGCACTTTACGAACGCGCATACCGTCGGCGCCGTAAACGTAACGCTCACGGTCATTCGCCACGGGGCTGACTTCGCGCAATTGGTTACGCAGATCCCAACGCAAAACCTGCCCCGGTTGAAGGTTGAGCAAATTGCCGTTGGCATCGAAACTTTTTCGCAAGTCCTCTTCGCTCGGTTCCACGCCATTGATCACCGGCAAACACCGATTGCTCTGCGCAGCCGCCACCAGTCGATGACTGTGACTCTGCGGCCCGTCATGCGTCAGTTCCAGCAAGTTACCGCCATGGTCATAGCGGTAGGTTTGCGAATAATTGGCACACGATGCCGGATCGTCAAACCGCGAAAATGCCGGGCCTTGATTAGAACCGCCAGCCTCCCATCCCGTCGCTTTGATCAACTGATAGAGGCTGTTGTAAACGTAACGGTTGATCGGTTCGATCTGCTGATTGGCAAAGTAGCGAATGGGCAGAGCGGCGTCTTCGATGCTGACCACGTTGCCCACCGGGTCGTAGTCATAGCGCAAATCTTGCAGAGCGTCGCTGCCACGTTTGGCCTGAAGTCGTGTCAGGCGACCATCCTCAACGGCGTATTCCAGCGAGGTGATCACGCCGTTGCCGGCCGTTTCCCGCACCCTCTGACCGAGGGCGTTGTACTGGATGGCGCTGACCAATACCTTCGGCGCGACGTCCTTTGCCAATTGCAGACGAACCTCGCACAACTGGCCGGCGAGGGTCTGGCTGAAAAACTGTCGGTTACCTCTGGCGTCAGTTTGTTCGATGACTTCGCTCAGTGCATTGAACCGCGAACGGCTTGTGGCCTCGGTGCCCGGCTCAAGCAAAGTCTCACGTTCAGGCACTGGCTCAGGCCAGTCGGGCACTTCAAGTGCGAGCAGATAATGCCGGGTTAACATCAGAACTTCACCCGCCAAGCCAAACTGTTCGAATCGCAGAGCTCCAGCCGACTCATCGTGGCGGATTAACTGCCCGCACTGGTTTCTCTCGGAAAATGCTGAATCAGCCCAGCCATATTCGTAGCGTTCGGTGCACAACAACGCATCATCATTCGCCTGCTCAAATACCGCGATCGGGCGAAGAAGGTTGTCGTATCCCGCTTGACGCTGACTTCCCCTTGCATCGCATCCCCAAATACTCTGACCCGCCGCCCCGAAAAGATCGACACGCCATCCGGCATCAACACTGACGGTGCTCAACGCCTTTCCGGACAGCGAATACGTCGACACCAGGTTGGCAGATGCAGCAGGATCCTTCATCAATCGTGGATCCTGCTGGGCCGTTATCCTTCCCGCCGCATCACGCTGTTGAACGGTTTTCCTTGCCTCATGCTTGCTGAGATCTTGCTGCCAATAGGCAATCTGCCGCACCACCATGCCACGGCTGTCGATGGCTGTGCAGTCTGGGGTTAGCTTATCGACGCTCATGCGCGTCCCTGACGAAATGCGCACCGGCCGTTATCGCCTGAGAAATCCGGCAGTCACTTTCGGGAGTGGCATATGCGTAGGCTCATGCGTCACCTTGGCGCCAAGCCTACCCGGCACTTTCAAGTCATCGCTGTTCGTAGAACCAAACATAACGTCCTTCAATGGCATGTCTTTGTTGGCTTTACTCAAGCTTTTAATCGTCATGAAGGTGCGGGTGACCTGCAAAATCGGAATTGCCTCTTTTCCAGGCTGATTGCGAAAGTTTTCTCTCACTTCAGGACGGGTGAGAGGGTGAAGAACAACACCACTGACAAACGCTCTGTGGGTACTGGAGTCTGGTTGACTCATGGATATTTTCTGCACGGCCAATAACTGGTGATTAGCAAAATCTGGTTTTACATGCTGCACCAGCGCGAAAAAACGGTCTTTATTCGTGCTTGAAGCCGCCGCGCTATCACCTTGGTAGGCCTCTTTAGCAAAAACATGCATACGCTCTGCATGTTTTGCGGCTGCCATCATCGATTCGTGCAGTGGGGACTTGCCTTTACCACTGCTGTATTCAATGCGCGCCAGTTCATCGTACTTCTTCTGAAATCCGGCCAGCGTCTCGATTACCTGTTCGCCTGCCAATGAAGACTCTGCTGCGCCGACTTCCAAAATTTGATAGTCAAATGTTTCGGAGTAACGACCAGTCGCTTTGTTAAAACGCTGCAATGTTGTCGCTGTCAGTCCTTTGTCGAGCGCGTGTTTGGCCCAACCTTGAGCCGAGAGGTCAAGACTGTGGAATGTTGCGCCGAAGAAGTCTTCACCCTGCAAACCCCGACGATCGCGAAGTCTCACTGGATTATTTCGCACCATCACATAGAAATTCAGACCATCACTCGATCCCGCGGGATCCGGATTCAGCCAACGTTGCATCCACGGCGCGTAATACCTGAAACCATAATAATAAAGCCCCGTGGCATCCCGCTCTTGCCCCGAGTAACGCACGGTTTTGTAACCCGCTTCGATTTCGCTGCGCCCGGCAAACCATGCGGTCGTGCCAAACGGGTGATAGCGCTCCTGGCTGATGATGTCGCCTGAGCTGTCCAGTTCGAGGGCGCAGGAACCGAGATGATCATTGAGGCTGTAGCGGTATTGATC